>JAFSBS010000435.1 GCA_017437165.1 Clostridia bacterium | reverse complement strand
TTTTTGCCTTATTTAATGGGCGAGAGGAGTCCGATAAATGATACTGATGCTACGGGTATGTTTATTGGTTTGAGACCTGATACAACCCGTTCCCAGATGCTTTTAGCGGTTTTAGAGGGTGTTTCTTTTGCTATTCGCGATAATATAGAAGTTGCAAAATCAATCGGCATAGATATTAAAACGAGCTATATTTGTGGTGGTGGCGCTAAAAGTAAATTATGGAGAAAGCTTATTTCAAATATTTTAAATATTGAGTTAGAGATTCCTCATGCTGAAGAAGGTCCAGGATATGGCTCCGCAATGCTTTCTATGGTAGGTGCAGGCGAATATAAAACTGTTACTGAATGTGCTTCTCAGTTGCTTTCTGTAAAAGATAAAATTATACCAGAAAAAGAACTTGTAAATTTATATGAAGAAAGATATAATAAATTCAAGCAGATTTATCCTGCAGTTAAAATTCTTTACAAAACTATTAAGGAGTAGTAAAAATGAGCGAGATTTTCAAAAATATTCCAGTAATCAAATATGAAGGCAAAGACTCAAAAAATCCTTTTGCTTTTAAATTTTATAATCCAGACCAAGTTGTACTTGGTAAAAAAATGAGTGAACATTTACCATTCGCTATGGCTTGGTGGCATAACCTTTGTGCTGGTGGTACAGATATGTTCGGTAGAGATACTGCAGACAAATCTTTCGGTACAGAAAAAGCTACAATGGAACACGCTAAAGCAAAGGTTGATGCAGGTTTTGAGTTTATGCAAAAACTCGGCATTAAATATTTCTGCTTCCATGACGTTGACATCGTACCAGAAGCAGATGATATTAAAGAAACGAACCGTCGTCTTGATGAAATCACTGACTACATATTAGAAAAAATGAAGGGTACAGATATTAAGTGTCTTTGGGGTACCGCTAATATGTTCTCTAATCCAAGATTTATGAACGGTGCAGGTAGCACAAACTCTGCAGAGGTTTATTGCTTTGCTGCGGCACAAATTAAAAAAGCTCTTGAATTAACAGTTAAGCTTGGTGGTAAAGGCTATGTTTTCTGGGGTGGTAGAGAAGGTTATGAAACACTTCTTAACACAGATGTAAAGTTTGAGCAAGAAAACATTGCAAGACTTATGAAAATGGCGGTTGAATACGGCAGAAGCATTGGTTTTACAGGTGATTTTTACATTGAGCCAAAACCAAAAGAACCTATGAAACATCAATATGATTTTGATGCTGCAACTGCAATTGGATTTCTTCGTCAATATGGTTTAGATAAAGATTTCAAAATGAATATAGAAGCAAACCATGCAACTCTTGCAGGTCATACATTCCAACACGAATTAAGAATTTCTGCAATCAATGGAATGTTAGGTAGTATTGACGCTAATCAGGGTGACTATTTACTTGGTTGGGATACAGACGAATTCCCATTTGATGTTTATGAAGCTACTCTTTGTATGTATGAAGTTCTTAAAGCAGGTGGTCTGACAGGTGGGTTTAACTTTGATGCTAAAAACCGCCGACCAAGCAATACATTTGAAGATATGTTCCACGCTTACATTTTAGGTATGGATACATTTGCTTTGGGTCTTTTAAAAGCTGCTGCAATTATTGAAGATGGCAGAATTGATGACTTTATCAAGAATAAATATGCATCATTCAATGATACTGAAATAGGTAAAAAGATTTTAAGTGGTAGTGCTACACTTTCTGAGCTTGCAGCTTTTGCTGAAAATCTCGGTGATACCAAAAATGTACAAAGTGGCAGACAAGAATATTTAGAAAGTATTATGAACTCAATACTTTTCTCATAAAATAAAGAGTTAACTGATTTTTAGTCAGTTAACTCTTTTTATATTTTATAATTTTAAAATTTGACCGTTGTAAATAACGTCAATATTGCTTAAATCACCATCAAGTTTATATTTAGAAAGTTTTCCGTTTTTCCACTCAATATCAACTGTTACATTGCCTACCGCTTTAAGACCTTTAACCTTACCATTTTTCCAACTCGAAGGAAGGGCAGGAAGCAAGAAAATTTTACCTTCTCTTGATTGCATTAACATTTCACAAATACCACTTGTGCAGCCGTAATTACCATCAATCTGGAATGGTGGGTGAGCGTCAAAGAGGTTAGGATATGTTCCACCACCGTGGTATCTGATTTGATTTGGTAATACAGGTCTTAATTGCATTTTCAGAAGTTTTAATGCGTGATCTCCATCCCAGAGTCTTGCCCACATATTTATTTTCCAACCTAAACTCCAACCGGTTCCATTGTCACCACGTAATTCAAGCGATTTTTTGCAAGCAGCTGCAAGTTCCGGTGTTTCATCGGGAGTAATAAGTTGTGCAGGATGAAGACCGTACAAATGAGATTTGTGTCTGTGATGTGGTTCAACTGCTTCTTGTTCTTCATACCACTCTAAAAGTTCTCCTTGTGAACCGGTTTTAAATGGTAAGAGCTTACCTAAAGCACTTTCCACATCTTTAGTGAAACCATCGTTTATGCCAAGAACCTTTGCACTTTTAAGAATGTTCTCAAAAAGCTCTCTTATAATAGCCATAGTCATAGTGGAAGTTGCACTGACAGAAATATGTTTATTATTAAAATGGAAGTCATTTTCAGGTGAAGTTGATGGAGCGCAGATTAAATAACCATCTTTATCGCTAACGAGCATATCAATGAAAAATTCTGCAGCTTTTTTCATTACAGGGTAACCCGTTTCTTTTAAGTAGTTAATGTCATTTGTATAAAGATAGTGATTATAAATATGCTCACAGAGCCAACCACCCGCCATTGGCCAAAAAGCCCATTGTGAAGAACCTGCGACACAGTCAGCGTGACGCCATAAGTCAACATTATGATGGACACAGAATCCACGAGCGTGGTAGCGTTTTTGTGCTATTTTTTCACCTGAAACAGATAATTCTTTTACAAACTCAACTATTGGTAAGTTGCATTCAGGAAGATTACACATTAAAACAGGCCAGTAGTTCATTTCTGTATTTATATTCACAGTATAGTTCGAGTGCCATGGAGCTCTGAATTTATCATTCCAGATACCTTGTAAGTTGGTAGCTTGTGTACCCTCTCGTGAAGCAGAAACAATAAGATATCTTCCGAAGTTAAAAATAAGTGTATAAAGAGCAATATCTTTAGCACCTTTATCGTGTTTGAGTAAGCGTTTATTTGTTGGAATATCCCCTTTGTTATCTGAACCGAGGTCGAGTGACACTCTGGAAAAAAGTTTTGTGAAATCCTCAATGTGCGATTTTTTGAGTGTTTTATACTCAACAGAAGAAACACTTTCAAGTATTTTAAGGCAAGCGTTTTTAAACTCTTTTCCTTCTAAAGCAGGGTGTTTTTTAAATCCGTTGAACGAGTTTTCAGTTGTAAAGAAAATATATGCTTTTGAAGCATTCTCAACAGTTATACTTTTACCGGAATAAGTAACCTTACCATCAGAAATAACTTTAACTGCCGCTCTGAAACTAATGCCTTGCAATTCTTTTTCTT
>JAFSBS010000434.1 GCA_017437165.1 Clostridia bacterium | reverse complement strand
TACAAGGCTTCTTTGGAAGAAGAGCCTGTAAGGTCATTTCGTGTTAATACCGATAAAATTTCACTTGAAGATTTTGATAAAATAGATGTTTTTAATACAGAAAAAATTCCATATTCACCTACCGGATTTTACTTTGATTACGAAAAAATAGGTAATCACCCTTATCACCACGCAGGTATGCTTTACGTTCAGGAACCTGGTGCTATGGCACCTGCAGAGTGTCTCCCATTAGAGAATGACTGGGTGGTTTTAGATATGTGTTCAGCCCCTGGGGGTAAAAGTACACAACTTCGCAACAAATTAGGCAAAAAAGGTATTTTGGTATCTAACGAAATTATTCCGTCAAGATGTAAAATTCTTACAAGTAATATTGAAAGATTAGGACTAAAAAACACAATTACTACTTGTATGGATTCAGGGCGACTTGCAAGACTTTACCCTGAAACCTTTGATTTTATAATGGTAGATGCACCTTGCTCGGGTGAAGGTATGTTCCGTAAAGAGCAGATTGCAATTGACGAATGGAGTAAAGAAAATGTAGAAAAATGTGCCATTCGTCAAATGGAAATTTTAGAAAATGCTTCTAAATGCCTTAAAAATGGTGGCTATATTGTGTATGCAACCTGTACATTTTCTTTAGAAGAAAATGAAATGCTCATAGATTCATTTTTAAACAATCACCACGAATATGAACTTTTAAGAGTTAATGAAGAAGTCGAAAAAAACACTTCTGATGGTATATTCTTTGACGGATGCAAGTGCGAAAATATTCATTATACACGACGGGTTTATCCACATAAAAATAAAGGTGAGGGGCAGTTTATGGCACTCCTTCACAATAAAAATCCTGAAAGGCAAACTGAATTAAAAAAATCAAAAAACAGTAATTTAAAAATAGATAAAACTGTTTTCGATTTTCTTGATAGTGTGCTTACTACATACGATAAAGACAGCGTACAAATGAATAACGACACACCTGTTTATTTTAATGGGGACTTTGATACAACAAAAGCAACTGTTTATATGAAAGGGGTTACAATCGGCGAAATAAAGAAAAATTATATTCAACCACACCACCAATTTTTTATGGCAATGGGCGAAAGTTTCAAAAGAAAAATCGAACTTTCAGTAGAGAGTGAAGAAATAAAAAAATATTTACACGGTGAAGAGTTCAGTACGACTTGCGAAAATGGCTGGGCAGTTGTAACAATAAATGGTTGTTCTTTAGGTGGCGTAAAGGTGGTAAATGGCAGAGCAAAAAATCACTACCCGAAGGGGTTGAGGTTAAAATGACAAAACGAAATACAACTTTAAAACTTATATTGTCGGCAATGTTTTTAGCACTCGCCTTTGTTATGCCATTTATTACAGGTCAGATTCCACAAGTTGGTGCTATGCTCCTGCCTATGCACATTCCTGTAATTCTTTGCGGGTTTATCTGCGGAGCACCGTGGGGGCTTTTAGTGGGTGCTACGGTACCGCTTCTTCGTTCATTTGTAATCGGTATGCCACCATTATTCCCGACCGCAGTTTCAATGGCATTTGAGCTTGCGGTTTATGGATTTACGTCAGGTTTCTTATATCGTGTATTACCAAAAAAGAAAATAAATATTTATATTTCGCTTACTTTATCAATGATTATTGGCAGACTTGTGTGGGGTCTGGTTCAATTCTGCTTGATGGGATTCAATATAGAAAAATTCCCGCTGTCAGCATTCTGGATGGGTGCAGTAGTTAATGCACTTCCAGGTATTATAATTCAGTTAGTTCTTATACCTATAGTAATAGTAATTCTTGAAAAATCAAAAATTACAGAAAAACTAAAATAAAAAATCAACCGATTAAATTTTTAAAATGAAATTTAATCGGTTGTTCTTTTATTCAACTGTAATTGTATTTTTCAATACCTGCCCTTTTTTTGCATACGGTGTGTAAGAAATAACTTTTACTTGATATTCACCTTTTTCTAATTTTCCAAGGTTTACTTTTACATCATCATTGGTTGCTCTTACATATTCAGAAATAACAGTTTTTTCAAACACATTTTTGTTGTTGCTGTCTTTTACTGTTATTTTGTAGTTTTCAGCTTCGTAATAACCTCTTGCTTCAGGGAAAGAAATTATAGTTTCTTTGTTTTCATTAACAGTATT
>JAFSBS010000433.1 GCA_017437165.1 Clostridia bacterium | reverse complement strand
TTTTTACCATTACAACGTCTTCGGCTACTTCTGTATTCACTTGTTCTTCTACAAACGTAGTCTTCAATTCTTCCATACCTTCACCCAAAATTCACATTTTTTCACTACACATTGGCTGTGTCGTTTTCTTCTGCTTTTCGTTCAATTTCGCCTGTACCACCCTCGACTACACCTTCGGATTTTAACACAGACTTTATTGTACCGAAAAAGCATTTTACATCCATCTTAATTCCATTTAATGAACTACTGCCCAATCGCTCTACATATTCACCATCGAGCCTTGCTTTTAAAGGAATTTCCAACTCATCACGCCCATTGATTTGAGCCCAACCTGTAAGACCCGGTCTCACATCATTTGCACCATATTGTTCACGTTCTTCTATTAAATCATCCTGATTCCAGAGAGCAGGTCTCGGACCAATTACGCTCATTTTTCCACATAAAATATTGAATATCTGTGGCAATTCATCAAGACTTGTTTTTCTTAAGAATGCGCCGATTTTTGTTATATACTGTTCAGGATTTTCAAGTAAATGTGTTGGCACATCTTTCGGAGTACTTACTTTCATACTACGGAATTTATAAAGCCAGAAAAGTCTTTTACCCTTACCCACTCTTTGTTGTTTAAAGAATACGGGACCCGGGTCCTGAATTTTTATTATTACCGCTATAACTAACATTGGTATTGCTAAAATTATAATGCCAAAAAATGATAATATAAAATCCAGCAGACCCTTAAGAAAATTTTTGTACATACCTTTACACCATCAATGCATTTTTCATCTCTTTTGCTTCACTTGCGTTTTTGTTGACCTCTTCAGGCGATTTGTAAGTTTCAACTACAACTTTCAATGCTTCTTTTACGGCATTGTCATCGCCTGTTTCAACTGCAGTTCTCAAAATACTTAACTTTGCATTTATTTCATTTATTGAGTGTGGTTTTTCACGTTCAATAAATATTGAACTGCTTTCTGTCTTTTCAAGGTCAGAATTAACGAGTGTTTCTTCGTAGAGCTTTTCGCCCGGTCTTAAGCCTGTTTCTATAATTTCAATATCGTTATAAGGCTCCATACCGCTAAGGCGAATCATATTTTCAGCAAGTTCAATTATTTTAACAGGTTTACCCATATCGAGAACAAAAAGCTCACCATTTTCTGCCATAGCACCCGATTTTAAAACTAACTGTGAAGCTTCCGGAATTGTCATAAAGTAACGGACAATTCTTTTATCTGTTATTGTTATAGGACCGCCACGGTCAATCTGCTTTTTAAAAAGCGGAATTACTGAACCCGCAGAACCTAAAACATTGCCGAATCTGGTTGCACTGTATGTAGTAGCAGACTCTTTCTGACTGTATGCTCCGACTATCATTTCACAAACGCGTTTTGTTGCGCCCATTACATTTGTCGGGTTTACTGCCTTGTCTGTACTAACCATAATAACACGCTGAACACCGTATTTTTCACTTAATTCCACGGTATTAAGTGTACCGAACACATTGTTTTCTACTGCTTCAATGCAGTTATGTTCCATTAAAGGAACGTGTTTGTGGGCTGCTGCATTAAGCACGATTTGTGGCTTATGCTCTTTAAATACTCTTTCAAGTCCCACTTTGTTACAAACAGAAACGATTTCTATTGCGATTTCAAGTTCGTTTCCGTAAAGCATCTTTAACTCTTGTTGAACTTCATAAGCGCCATTTTCACAGACATCTAAAATTATGAGTTTTTCAGGACCCATTTTTGCAATCTGGCGACAAAGTTCTGAACCTATTGAACCACCGCCACCGGTTATTAAAACACGCTTATCTTTGTAATGTTCAATTACTTCTTCATCAAGAACATCCAACTGTTTTCTGAACAAAAGCTCTTCAATATCAAATTCACGGATATGACGCTTACCCTTGTTGTTGTCATTCTCAACAAGCGGATAATCGTAAACTTTGATTTTACAACCTGACTGACTGTAAAAATCAAAAAGCTCTTTTCGTTTTTCTGCATCAAGTTGCGGAACCGCAAAGACAATCTCCTGCACGCCGTAATCCTGAAGCAACTTGAAAGTTGCCTGTTCTTGTGAAAGAATAGTAATTCCGTGAATCTTTCTGCCAACCTTATCTTCATTTATATCAATAAAACAGCGTGGTACATAAGATGCATTTTTATTATTTATCAAATCTTCTGCAAGACCTGTACCAACTCTGCCGGCTCCGACAATCGCAATTTTTATAAGTTGTACGTCTGTCTTTGCCTGAATATCTAAAGATTTACCACCAAAAAAGCGTAAAATCTTAAAGAGCGTTTTACCGACTATACTGTTCTGTGTACCGCACTTGTATGCATAACGGTAAATCATTCTGAGCGTTAACGCACCAAGAAGATTTATACATGAAACAGCAAGAATTTTAACAACAAGAACTTTTTCAACGGGTAAGATGAGCTCTAAAATAAAGAATAAAGCAAACCCACATCCGTCGCATATCAGAAGTCTTATATATGTCTGTATTCCGCCGTAACGCCAGATTTGTCTGTAAATATCAAATGCAAAACGCATACTGAAAATTGCAGCAAAACCAATTATTGCAATTTGAAAACTATTGCCAACAGTTGAAACAACTACATCTTCATAAACCATAAGAAGCAAGAAACTTACAACTGCATAAATGCAGACATCATAAAAAACAAGTAACCATCTTACATTGAACCTATGATTTCTTTTAGATGCGTCATCAAAACTATTCAAATTACTTTTTTCAATAATTTTTTTCGACATCTTTTTTCTCTCAATCAAACATTTTAAAATTTTTAAAAATCTTCTTTCCAAGTAAAAACCACATTATGTAGGGGTTAAAGATAAAAAATTATACAATTCGGACATAAACCTACATACTAAACAATAATACCATAATGTCTATTTTTTTGCAATAGTTTAAGAGAAGAAATCGACCCTTTTTGACAGGTATTTTTTATAATTTTTTGTCATTTTTTCTTTTATTAGACATTTTTAGAAAATATGTTGTTTTTTCTATGTTTTCGAGTTTCGTTTTATTCTCTTTTCACTCAAAAAATAAAAATGTAATCAACCCTCAACGGATTGACTACATTTAACAAATTTGAACAAATTTTTATTTAAGCACTTTTACAACTATTTTTTTCACTTGTTGTGGCATATTCCGCACACTCAAACATGGTGCGTGTAATTCATCTGCCATAATAATTACAAACTCACCTTTGTTTAAGACAATTTTATCATAATTTTCGTTAAGTGCATAAAAACAAATGTCATTTCCGTCTTTATAATCTTGCGTAAGTGTTGTTTCTTTTTCACTTTCAAAACCGATAACTTCAGTACCATTTATAACACACTGGATATCAATATACTTGTTGTGTGCTTCAAACTGCACTTCGCTTTCAGTTTTTGTTTCATAAGAAGAAATAAACGCAAAAATATTTTTGCCATCAATTTCATAATCGCCATCTTTATAGTCTTCATTCACAGCCTTTTTCAAGAATTCGAATGCTTCACTGAAACGAGGGTGAATATTCTTAAAGCTCTCTAAATCTTTTGAAAAAACACTTGTTACTACCATAAATTTTACTCCTTAAACTACTGAATTTTAATGAGTGTTTATAGTATCATTTTTTTAAATAAGTGTCAAATTTTTAGTCAGTAGTCGTTAGTTGTTAGTTATTAGAAAATAAAACTACACTCTTCCACACAAATGAAAGAGTGTAGTTTTTACTAATTCCTATTTCCTACTTCCTGTTTCCTAATTCCTAGTTCCTGAATTTAATTATATTTCGGCAAATAATCACCATGCGTCTCAATTAAATCGTCAACCATCTTTTTGATAGTATCTATATCCAACTCACTGCCTGTGTGTGGATCGAGCATTGCTGCCTGATAAATATGCTCTTTTTTAAGAGTCCTTGCTGCTTCAATTGTAAGAAGCTGAACATTGATGTTTGTCATATTCATAGCAGCACACTGAACGGGTAAAGCACCAACATAGCATGGTCTTACACCCATACCATTTACAAGGCAAGGTACTTCAACACAGGCTTCTTTTGGAAGATTTGTAATAAGTCTGTCTTCGTTAAGAACATTGCCACCAATTTCGTAAGGTGTGTTAGTAACAATAGATTCAATAATATGAGATGCATATTCATTTGAGCGATTATGTTCTTTTACACCTTTTTCAAGCATTTCCTGATAATCTTTTTTCCAGTTTGCAATCTGCTCAACGCATCTTCTCGGATATTCATCGAGAGGAATATTATATTTTTCAATAAGTTCAGGGTATTTACTCTTTATGTAGAACATATTGTATTCTGCATTATGTTCACTTGATTCTGTGCAATAATATCCGAAATTTTTGATATACTCAAGACGGACTTTGTTGTTAAAAGTAGGGTCATTAAGTTTTTCGTCAATTCTCTTTTTGATTTCCGGATACAAGTCATTATTGTCTTTATCTTTAATCTCAAGAAGCCAAGCCATATGGTTAATACCTGCAATAAGCTCGCGTCTGCCTTCTAATTTATCCTGCATACCGAGTTGATTAAATAAATCTGAAGAACAAGTCTGTACACTATGACAAAGACCAACAGTTTTTACTCCTGTGTAGCGTTGCATATAGCCTGAAAGAATCGCCATCGGATTAGTGTAATTTAAGAACCAAGCATCAGGACAAACTTCTTCCATATCACGAGCGAAATCTGCCAAAACAGGGATTGTCCTGAGACCTCTCATAATTCCGCCGATACCCAATGTATCACCAATAGTCTGACGAAGTCCGTACTTTTTAGGAACTTCAAAATCTATAATAGTACAAGGGTCATAAAGACCTACCTGAATTGCATTGATTACGAAATTTGCACCTCTTAAAGCATCTTTTCTGTTTTCGACTCCTAAATAGCACTCAATTTTACCATAACCACCTTTTGTTTTGCGGATTGCTTCTAAAATTGTACGGCTTTGCTCAAGTCTTTCACCATCTATATCATAAAGGGCAAAAACACTGTCACGAAGTGCTTCAGAACACATACAGTCCCCTAAAACATTACGTGCAAATACGCTGCTTCCGGCACCCATAAATGTAATTTTCATAAACATTCCTCCAAGCATTTTCAGATAACTTAAGATTACAATAAATAGTGTATAAAGTCAAGAAATTTAAAACTCAATATAACGGATTAGTGGCTCTTTCAAGAATACCATTGATTTTTGCAATTACTATACCGTAATTTGAAATAGGAACTCGTTGCTCGCTTGAAATTGCAATACGTGATTTCATTTCTCTTTCGGTAAGCATACACGCACCACAATGAATTATGAGTTTATATTTTTTTAAATCTTCAGGAAAGTCACTACCGGATGTAAAATCAAATTTTACATCTTTTTTTGTGTAATTTTTTATCCAATTCGGTAATTTTTCTGTGCCTATATCACCACATTGTCTATGATGGGTACACCCTTCAGAAATTAAAACACAGTCATCATCTTGTAATTCATCTAATTTATCTGCACCTTTCACCGCACCCCACAATTCGCCTTTATAACGGGCAAAAATAATTGAAAATGAAGTAAGGGCAACATTCTCCGGCACAATTTCATTCACTTTTTTAAACGCTTGTGAATCAGTAATTACAAGTTTGGGGAGATTTTTCAATTTTAAAAGTGTTTCTTCTAATTCTGTTTCTTTTGTGACAACAACTGTTGCGCCAATATCTAAAAGTTCTCGTATGGTCTGTTGTTGTGGCAAAATAAGCCTCCCTTTTGGTGCAGAAGAATCTATTGGTGTAACTAAAACTACTGTTTCACCTGAATTTATAACATCTCCTAAAAGTGTTTTTTCTTCACTTTCTTTTTTGCTTAAATTTCCGATTAACTTTTTTAATTCATTTATATTTATATTTTCTTTTGCACTTACATAAATTTCGTTTTCACTTAATTCTCTTTTTTCCTGCAGCAAATCACACTTATTAAATGCTACAACATACGGAATATTCCGCTTTTTAAAATCCTCTATTAAATTAAAATCTTCCTGTTGCGTTCCCTTTAAAGAATCAACTACAAGAATTGCAACATCCGTTTTGTTTAGTATTTTTCTCGTTTTTTCGACACGAAGTTTTCCCAAATCACCCTCGTCATCAATACCCGCAGTATCAATTATTACAACAGGACCAACGGGTAATAATTCCATCGCCTTTTTAACGGGGTCAGTTGTTGTACCTTTTACATCAGAAACAACAGAAAGTTCTTGATTCGTTACGGCGTTTACAACACTCGATTTTCCTGCATTACGAAGTCCGAAAAATGCAATATGCACTCTCTCTGCCGATACTTTTTCATTTAAGCTCATTTTAAATTCTCCTGATTAAAACCTGAAATCGCGTCTGTTAGATGCTTTTATATCAATTACATTTTGCTTTGCAAGTTCTTTGGCTTTCGGGTTAGATACTTTTTCTAATTCTTTATCAATAAGCTCGAAACCTATTTTCTTTGTATCTTCACTTGCATAGTCAACAAGATATTCTGTAAGGGTCATTAAAGCATTAGGATGACAACAGTTTATAATCTGACCTGTTTTACAAAGGCTCATAAATCTGTCACCTGTTCTGCCCTCACGGTAACAAGCGGTGCAGAATGACGGAATGTGACCGTTTTTCATAAGCCAATTTACAACTTCATCAAGTGTTCTCTGGTCAGAGACATCAAATTGTTCAGAATCGTGTGGACGTTCTTCTTCTGTATAACCACCTACTGAAGTTCTTGAAGCGCCACTGATTTGTGAAACACCGAGTTCAAGCACTCTTTCGCGTACTTCCTGACTTTCACGGGTTGAAATAATCATACCCGTATATGGTACCGCAATTCTGATACACGCAATAATCTTTTCAAAAATTTCGTCAGAAAGACCATTGTCAAACTGGTCAGGATCAATATCATCTGCTCTTTTTAATCTTGGAACGCTTATTGTGTGCGGACCTACACCGTGAACTGCCTCTAAATGTTCTGCGTGCATTAAAAGTCCTGCAAATTCATATTTATATTTTTCAAGACCGAAAAGCACACCTAAACCGACATCATCAATGCCACCCTCCATTGCTCTGTCCATAGCTTCTGTGTGATAAGCGTAATTGTGTTTAGGACCAGTCGGGTGCAATTCTTCATAACTTTCTTTGTGGTATGTTTCCTGGAAGAGAATATATGTACCAATTCCCGCATCCTTAAGTTTTCTGTAATTTTCAACTGTTGTTGCGGCAATATTTACATTAACTCTGCGAATTGCACCGTTTTTGTGCTTTATAGAGTAGATGGTGTCAATGCACTCTAAAATATATTCAATAGGGTTGTTTTTAGGGTCCTCACCTGCTTCAATTGCAAGTCTTTTGTGTCCCATATCCTGCAAAGCGATAACCTCTGCTTTAACCTCTTCCTGTGTTAATTTTTTTCTTGCAATGTGTTTATTCTGCATATGATAAGGGCAGTAAACACAACCATTCACACAGTAATTTGAAAGATACAATGGTGCGAACATAACGATTCTGTTACCATAAAATGTTTGCTTAATTTCTCTTGCTAACGCATACATTTTTTCAATAATTTCTTCGTTTTCACAAGCAAGTAAAACTGACGCTTCTCTGTGATTAAGCCCTGCACAGACTGTACCATTTTCTGTTTTTTTAGGTCTTGCTTTTTCTAAAATACTGTTAATTAACTCAATATTATTTTTGTTTTCTTCAGCATATTTTATTGTTTCTAAAATTTCTCCGTCTGAAATAAATTCTTCTGCTTTTAAAGATTTTACATTATAATTTGACATTTTCATTGCTCCTTTATGTCACCACGGTCACAAACTATTTCGTAACCGATTTTTTGCATTTGCATTTTTAATTTTTCAATTTGCTCCGCTGACTCAACACCCGTTGCAAGCTTATTGTCGTAAAGAGCATATTTTTTTCTCTCTGTTTCAGGTGAAAGATTTGGCATTACAACATTTGCACCCGAAATAATTCCCAACTCTCTGCCACCCTCTTTTATTGTGCCGAGTGCAGTTGTAGCAGGTAGTAAAATATTTGGTTTTATAAGTCTTATAATTGAAAGATAGTACGCAGTTTCTTCTGCAGTACCCGACTTCTCATCTTTAAAAGGTGTGTCTTTTTGTGGTATAAACGGACCAATTCCACACATCTCAGGTGAAAATTCTTCTATAAACTTAAATTCTTTTGCTATTATTTCATCAGTCTGATAAGGTGAACCGACCAAGAAACCTGAACCCACCTGAAATTTAAGTTCTTTTAAATCATTCAGACATCTTAACCTGTTGTCAAAAGACATATTTTGTGGATGAAGCTTTTCATAATGCTCTTTACAGATCGTTTCGTGTCTTAATAAATATCTGTCTGCTCCGGCATTTTTCATTTTTTCATAATCGGATTTTTGATATTCACCAAGCGAAAGTGTTACTGCTGAGTCAGGATATTTTTCTTTGATTTTCCTTACAATATCGCAAATAAAATCAACCGAAAACACACCCTCACCGCCTTGCAAAACGAAGGTGCGAAAGCCTAAATTATAGCCATTTTCACAACAAGATAAAATATCTTTTTCACTTAATTTATATCTTTCGCAATTTTTATTGCTGCTTCTTATTCCGCAGTAGTAGCAATCATTTTTACAGATATTACTTATTTCAATTAAACCTCTTACAAAGATTTTATTCCCATAAACTTTTTTACGGACTTCATCTGCTTTTTGCCTTAAATAACTTGCAGTCTCTTCGTTACGAATTTTAATTAAAAATAAGTATTCTTCTTCGGTTAAATAATGATTTTTTGATAAAAAATCTATTATTTTTTTTGCTTTTTCTGTCATTTTATTGCCCCTGTTACATTAGAATAAGCTGTTTTTACACTTATTCCATCAATTTTTCCGACTTTACCCGCAAGTGCGGAGATTTTATCTTGTGGAGCATCTATTGCTACAGAAACAATATGAATTCCTTTTTCTCTGTAAGGAAGACCCATTCTGCCAATGATAAAATTACCATACTCGTGTAAAGTTTTGTTTAATTCTTCAACAGATTCCGTATTTTCAACTATAATTGCTAAAACTGCTACTCTTGTTTCCATAAAATAAAAACCTTTCAAAAAATAAAAGCACCACAAAGGGTGCTATAATACAAGACAACATAAGCAATGCTTAAAACATTACCAACTCTTATTTATAACACCTTTCAGTCAGAAAAAATTTCTTTGTGTCAGGATTTGTAACTAAATTATAACTAAAATGCTACTAAAAGTCAATAAATTTGACTAATGACAAATTCATATTTAAAGAGTATAATACTTGCAGATTTTTGAAAGGAATTGGAAAAAATGGCTTCAAAATATTCTTTAGATATGACAAATGGCCCGTTTTTAAAGAAAATTTTAAGATTTTCTTTGCCCCTTGTGTTAACAGGGCTTTTACAAATGATTTATAACACCGCCGATGTTATTGTTGTTGGTCGTTTTGCGGGTGGTACTGCACTCGCGGCAGTTGGTGCAACAGGTTCACTTGTCCATCTTATATTAAATATATTTTTAGGTATGTCAATGGGTTCTGGTGTTATGACCGCAAAATATATTGGCGCACGTGATGAAAACTCGGTAAAAAGATGCGTTCACTCTGCTATGCTTTTAAGCATTTTGAGCGGTATTTTTGTTGCTATCTTTGGTTTTGTTTTTTCAGAACAGCTTCTTGTTATGATGGATTCACCCGAAGATGTTTTGCCACTTTCTAAACTCTATTTACAAATATTCTTTTTAGGTGCCCCGG
>JAFSBS010000044.1 GCA_017437165.1 Clostridia bacterium | reverse complement strand
GGAACATATGCACGGCGGAGTTTATGAGCTTTCGGTCGTCACAAAAGGAAGCGGCAGGATGTACACGGGCAATGTTCCCACACAAGTAAAAAAAGGCGACATTTATGTTTCTTTTCCCTTTGAAATTCACAAAGTGGAATCAGACATTGACAATCCCCTATCCTATGACTTTATAACATTCTCGGTAAATTCCTTCAGATTTGCAGATGAACTCAACAAGGTATGGTCACAAAACATCTCACCCTATTCAAGAGTCATTCACAACGAAAAGGCACTTGACCTTATTGACTGTATTCTCTCCGAATTTGATGACAACAACAAAAACAGCTCCCCGTTTTCCAACGAAATGCTGTCGGCACTTTGCAATCAGATGATTGTTTACATTTTAAGGGGAATGAAATCGGATTTGTCGGATGTCTCTACCATAAATCAAAGCGGCTCGGAGCTTTGCTATAAGATGATGAATTACATAGACACGCATCTGTATTCTTTGACTTCTCTCAGTGACATGGCAACGGAAATGGGATATAATTACAGTTATTTATCCGCCCTTTTCAGAAAAACAACCACCGTTTCCCTCTCCTACTATTACAGAGTAAAGCGGCTTGAGACGGCAAGACTTCTGCTTGCGGAAAACAAAAAAAGTATTTCTCAGGTGGCAGACCTTATGAATTACTCCAGCATTTATTCCTTCAGCAAGTCATTCAAAGAGCATTACGGCATATCGCCGAGAAAGTATCTTCAGCAGGTTTCTAATAAGTGAGTACAAGCTACAATTAAGAAGGTAATATAAACTGTTGCCAAAAAAGTTTGTCAATCAACTTTTAGCAAGCCCCGAAAACCCTGATTTTTCAAGGCTTTCGGGGATTTTTCATGTCATAGGACAATAAAAACTTTCCCAAAAGGGCAAATATTTTTTCTCTCTCCTTTTCCCTTTCCCCTTCTTTTTTCTCCCATTTTTCTCCTCTCATTTCCTCTTCAGAAGAAGAGAAGAGATGGAGGAAAAAGTCAAGAATAGAGCCATTTCTTCTACTTCTGAAAAAGATAAAGAAGAGGAAAAGAAATGGGATAAAGGTTTTCCTTTTCATTTTTTCTTCTTGTAAAAGAAGAAGGAATGGAAATGAGAAGGAAAGAGAATTCTTTCCTTCGGCTCCTTTTCTACGGGAGTGGAAAAGGAGGGGAAAACCGGAACTTAATACTACTCTTCTTCTACTTCTTTTTTCCTTTGACTTGAGAGGGAAAGGAAGAGGAAAAAGAGTGAAACAAGGTCGAAAAGGGAAAAGAAAAGACCTTGTTCGAAACGAACAAGGTCTGATGTTTTTTCTATATTCTTTCTTCTTCTCCGAGCGGGAGCGAGGGAAAAGATTTTTGCCCCGGGGAGAAATGTGAGTTTGCCTCGAAATATTTGGGTCACTCCCACTCTAACTTGACTGTCATTTCAGAGGTGTTATATGGTGCTTTTAGTGCGTTTTCAAGGCAGTTTTTGATACCGTTTTCCACCATTCTCACCATTCCACAAAGAAAGTGTTGTCAAAAGTGTTGTCAAGTGTTGTCAGCACTTTTTTGATTATTCTATGTGAATAATATCAAGTGCCTTTGGTGTTTTTTATTATAACATATTATGATAAAAAACACAAGACTTAAATTCAAAAACAGCACTTTAAAAGTTAATATATGACAGTCAAATTACAATTCCAATAATCATATATTTTTAACTAATTGAAAAATTTCAATTTTCAATATTTTCAAAAACAACAGTATAACCAGATATTAAATCTCCAATGATATATGGCTTCGCATATTCTATGTAAATTCTTTGCTTATTGGTTTCTAAAACAAGAATTGTTTCTCCTATTTCATCGTATGTAGAAATGAATTTTAAACCATATTTTTCAACATTTTCTTTATTTATTGAATCAAAAACGATTGGTTCATTATCCTCAAACTTTTTCCATTCTGTATCTTGTGGTACATAGAAATGACCAGAGAAGGTATAGTAATCAGACATCATTTTCCAAATTTTATGACCAGTTTCACCAAGAAAAGCATTCAAAAATAATAAAGAATTTTTATTTGCACCTTTTCTTAAAAAACTGTCATTTTTATTACCATAAACTTTTTGTCCATACGAACTTCCATAACCATAATCACTTTTATCACGATTAACATAATATAATTTGCTGTAATCATAAATAGGAGAAGATGCTGTCATCTTATAATACTTCTTTTCCTCCAGATACTTATACAAATAAATAGTAGAATCAGATGATTTCCCATTAAAATACTGGAAGAGAAAATTATTGTTTGTTAGAAATTGTAAATGATAAATTTTTAAATCATTTAAAATTTCTACAATTTCAACATCTTCCCCTGTCTTATCTTTATAGAACTTTGAAAAGTTATTGAAATTTTCTTCTGCTGTATTATTGTTAGAAATTTCATATTCTTTTTCATTTGATTCAATGGTAACATTATTCTCTGTAAATCTATACGGAACTAAATTTACAAATTTGCCATTTTCAATTTTACCCTTACTTGTATCTACAATAACAATGTTATCATAACCATTTCTTGAAGCATAATTTTTTCCGTCAACAGTAATGGTATTAGGGTATTTTTCACTTTTTAAATTTTCAATTTGTTCAGCAACTACTTCAAAATCAATAGTTTGCTTTCCAATAAATTCATAATACACATCGTGCCTGTTATGTAATTGTTTATAATCTACACTATATCCCAAAGCATAACCTACGAAACGAGCAGGAATATGTGTCCGTCCATTGATTGCATTTGCTATGCAGTCAATTTTTTTAAGCACATTGAAAATTTCCTTGCCATCTTTTAAAAGTTTAATTCTGATTTCCGCCTTACCCAAAATCAGTTCACAACTGGCAACAACATTTTCATAATTTGTTCCGTTATACTCCATTTTATCACAAGGCTTATTCAAAATAACCTTTCTTTCACTTTCTACCCAGATTACCTCTGACTGCATTTTTTCAGCCAATGCCCTAACTGGCACCATTGTACGACCGTTTTCAATAAAGCCATTTGCATTTTGCACATATTTTCTATCCACATAAAGACCGACTTCTTGATTTGCTGAAACAGTTACCGATAAGGACAATAGCATAATAACCAGTAATATTAAACTTGTTATTCTTTTCATTTGTTTATACCCACAATTTAAAATTCTCAACATATTAATTTTTATATTTTTTCTGCCAGATTAATTATTGTTCTTTTTTTCTGAACAGCATATTTATAAGCAATGCCTGTTCCGCTTTTTGGTTGATAATCAAATAAATCTCGTCTACTGTTTTTTCTTCTGGGTGGTAAATAACTGTCTTTGAAATAAGCAATGCAGTAATCAGATTTATCAATCATTTCACAATTTCTTTCAACATAAACTGCCTTACCTGCGTTTCTTGCCCTTTCTGGATAATATGTTTCTTCGCAACTTTCCAGAAGATAATTTTCGTAATCTTCGTTTATGTCTGGGTATTCTGCACGAATATAAATTCTCTTGATATATGTATATTTTTCTTTTAGTTCTGAAACAACTTTTCTGCATAAACGGTCAAACTCACTTTTGCTTCCCATTAAGAATGTATCAACACCGTTATGCAGTATCAGATTTTCCATTGTTTCATATACTTTGATTTTTAAACTGTCTGCATCAGATATTTTTCTGTGTCCGAAAAAACAGCAAACCTTTTTTTCTTCATTCATAAAATACCCCTAAAATAAAAAAGTGCGTAGCCTACCTGTTAAAGCAGAGCCACGCACCAAAAAACGCACGAACTCCGTTTCAAAAGGTTGCTACACACTTTTTTCATTACATCTAAACCATAGCTTAGGAGTATGACGAAACAAGAGTGTACGCTTTTTACAAATAGCGTACCCCCCAAGCATAGGTTTATTCAATTAGATGTTGTCAATAAATGACATAATAAAAAAAGTTGTAGCACATTTATTGTACCACAACTTTTTCTTTTTATCAAGTAATCAGAATAAATTTACCCTTATTTCTGATTAAATTTATGATTTATACAAAATTTCATTCTGAATTTCTTAAAATAATAATTATTTTACTGAACCCCAAGCCACTTTGTAAGGGTCAGATGCTAACGGTTGCATTTTTCCATAGTTCTTTCCATATCTCTTTTCTAAATCTTTGTTAGCCAGATTTATAAGAGTATAAATATAATTAAATGGATAACCATTTGATACACCGTTATAAATTGTTTTGTCAAACACTCTTTTGCTATTGCAACAGCAATAACCATTGAATGAAAGAAATGTTGTAAATTCTTCCTTTGGTAAGCCGAGCATCAGTCCAAGCACTACGAAAAATCTTTTATCAAAATATCTTTCTTGAAGTGCTTCTGTTTTCCATTCAAAATATGTTGATTTTGAAACACAGTATTCATCAAAGTTTCTTATAAATGAACTTTTTTCATTCTTTGTAGGACACCGTTTCAAATAATAGTCTTTTGGTCTATCCTGTTTTTTTAATGCTTCCAGTAATTCATCTTTTGTCATTTTGGTTATATCTGTTCCTTTTTCCAAAGAAACAAGATTTATCTGAATATATGTACTTTTAAAGAACTTCTTTAACAACCCCTCAATATAGGTTTTATAATCTTCGTGTTTGAAAGCCTCTTTGACAAGAATTAAGTATTCATCAATGGTATCAATCATATTGTTTTTTAACAACTGCTTAAATTCATCACCATTTTTTGTAGGTAGAGAACCTATCCATTCCATTCTGTCTGGATAAACTAATTCAGATATATCAACTCTGTTTTTACCGTGCTTTGCATAGATTTTAGGTCTTGAATAATTTGAACCAATCAAAGCATCGTGATATTTTTTGCTGTTGTATAATTCCTTGTTTGCTTCTCTGTGTGCTTCCCATTGTGAAGTAAATTCTTTTACCTTTTTAGCATACTTTTCTTCTTCCTGTGGTGTTGTAGGTTTTGGAATATGATTTTTGCATCTATATATCCAATTTGCTAATTCATATACATCATAACTCTGCACATTTTCTTCAAAAGGATTCAGTTTCTTTTCCACTTTTTGTTCCCCTTTCGTATTTCTGCATATATATTATAACACAAAATCCAACAAAAGTCAATTTTATAATGTCCGAGCAGTCGGAGAATAGAAAAACACTTGCAGATGAAAATTTCTGCAAGTGTTTTAGATTTATTCCTACCCTTGTTATTTGAACCGCCCTTACTCAGGGCGGGATAACACAATTTCTGAACCCCTTTGTTTCTTACCTCTCGTTTTCCTACCCGTTGCCTTGTCTTGACAAAAAGGTATTGATATTATGACTATGGAAGTTGTTCAGGCTTCCATATTATATAATACTGAAAATATGACTGGAATATTCCATTTTACAAAAATTATAATATAATTTTTGTATCAGTTAATTTAAGTAATTGCTTTTCTGTCATTTTGAACTCTTTATTCAGTATTTTCAAAAGATGTTCGCACGGCTGATGAATGATAGATGAATATTTAGGTGCCATATAAATATAACTTCCTATTACAGTTGGGTCAGATTGTACTGCTTCGTATAAAAATTCAGAATAATGTGGTGTGCGTCCCCAAATATATCCCACTAAATAAGGTTTCTTTTTTATAGCATCAATCACATCTGTCTTTTCTTTTTCTGTCATACTGTCAATATTCCACCAACAGATACATCTAAACACTTCATCAGTTTTATCAAGAAACTCTAACATAAAAGATATATTTTTTCTTAATTCCTTTGAAATAAATTCAACATCGTATGGGTTTTTATTAACTGCAAGTGAAACTACTTCTTTATCATCTGATAATCTATCAGAAACACATCTTAAAGACAAACCACTTTCTATTGCTAACATTACAAACCTTTTATCATCTAACCATTCTTCTGGGATATATTTTAGAATTATCTTTTCATTTTTTGAACCTTTTTCAATACCGTATTTTCTTCCTCCACTAATTGCTTGTAAAATCATTTCTTCATCTACAAGAGTGTCAGAAACTTTCTCTATATTCCAAGGTGTTCTCAATAGCAATAATTTTGCATATTCTCTATTATTTAGCACAAATTCAGGTGGGTTGTAGTCAAATGCACCTTTTGTTAATGCAAGTTTAATCAGTTCATCATCATTTTCATAATCAAGCGGATAACTATGTATAGCATAATCATCTGTTTCCATTGCAATTAACAATATTTCTCTTTTCTTTTGTATATCTTCTGATGCATAATCGTATGCCTTACCATTTATTTTAATCAATTCTGTCATAAACTTTTCATCTCTTGTCAGAATATCAGAAGCATATACAAGCAAATCTGCATCATATTCCACAGCACTAATGAAAATTTCTTTTTTGATAAGGTCTTTTTGCCCTAAATGTTCAAGAATTTGTCCTTCCGTTACATCAACTAATTCATAAATGACATCTTCATTCATTAAAATACTTTTTGCAACAAGGTCTAAATTATCATCATCATTTTTTGCCAGTTCTACAATAATATCAATATCATTTTGTAAAGTAGGTGAAATTTCTTCGTAGATTTCTGGATATGAACTTATCGCTTGAAGAATAAGTTTCTTGTTTGCTGTGTAGATAGACGGTTCCCAAATATATTTTAATGCTTCACCTCTAATTGAAGCAATCTTATATAAGAACTCCTTATCTTCGTAAAACTCCTGTGGAACTACCGCAGAAAAATCTTCTAAATCATCTTCATCACATTGTTTAATTACAGAATACCAAAAATCTTTATTTACCAAATATTTCTTTTCTACATTTGGTAGTGTGCTTATATCCTCAACAACCATTTCAACAGCAGACTGTAATTTATCTACCGTTGAAGCAATGGGTAACCCTGTTTTTCTTCTTTCAAATTCAAATTCTATTGCTTCTGGAACTTGCCAAAATCTTAAATCTGCTAATTGGTAAAGGTCAGCAACAAGTGATATTATTTCTTTATCTTCTCGCAACTTTTTCACAAGTTTTTTGTAAAACTCGTCTAAAAGATGCACCTGCGTTTTCTTACATTCTTTTTTGTGTTTATTTATATGCCATTTAATAGTATCAATAAGAAAATCTTTATTATGCTTATATTCTTTTTGAATATTTGAAAAGCCCATTAAAGAATTTCTTGCTATTGAATTTGCTTCTATTGCCTTTATTGCTTTTTCTGAAATAGCCATTCTTACCCCTCACTTTCAAATTCTTAAAATAATAATTTTTATATTCCCAGATATGTAGCAATCAAGCCAAAAATCAAAAAGAATACAGTTATACCAAGTAAAATACATATCCAGAAAATTTGTTGCTTATGTTCTGCTTCTTTTTTCTTTTTTTCTTCCTCTGCTTTCAACAGGAGCATTTTTCTTTTTTCTTCCTGTTTAATTTGGTATCTGGTTTTCTTATCTGGGTTTTTAGCCTTTAAGTCCATACCTTTTTCTACAAGTTTTTCAACATCTGCTTCCAAACTTGCTTCTTTGTTTTTTAGACTGAATTTTAACTTCATAATATCTCACTTCCAAAATACTTATTATTTTAATTTTTACGCATCAGGTCTGTTAGAATTTCTGTATGTTTCCTGTGCTATTCGTGTGGTTTATAGTAATCACGGAGCAGGTCTGCAACACTCCATATTAAATTTGATTTTTCCTGTATATTGGTTGTTATCTGATTAAACAATTCACTCATCTTTAATTCTCCTTTGTGTATTCAATAACCTGTTCTATCTTACAGTCTAATTTATCACAAATCTTATTAAGCACTTCCATATTAACATTTTCATTTTTACTCATTCGTGAAAGTGTTGCAGGAGAAATACCTATCAAATCTCTTAACTGCACCTTATTCATACCCTTATCAATAAGCAATTTCCATAATGGATTATAACTTAACATATTAACACCTACTTATTTTTATAATATTACATCTTATATTATAACACATATAGTTTAATAAATCAATATTTTAGATACACTTTTGTGAACTTTTAATAATATTATGTGAATGTTGCAAAAAATCATATCATTCCAAACTTCCGAGTGGTCGGACAATATAAAATTGATTTTTTCGCATTTTTGTGTTATAATAATTTTGTGAGATTGAAAAAACACTTGCAAGTAACTTTTCAATAAATAAAGAAAATACCACAAAAAAATCTATACAGAAAGTGAGTAGATACAGTCTTTTGGTATTTCCTGTATCACACAATATATAATGAGATACATATTTTACAAAACAAACGAATTTAACGAAAAAGTTATTATTGGATATTTAAAAAATCAACTTCCCGAACTTGCAAAGAAAATCAAATCACCAGAAAATGAAAAACACTTACCACAGAACATAAATTTTTTGCTTCACCGAGCAGACCTACTTAAAAACATCATCAAGCAACTTGATGAACTTAATAATGATGCAGTTCCAAAAGGAATAACAAATTATCTTTTCCAGATGCTTTCATTATTAAAAAAAGAAGGTTTTAATTGCAAGGACACAACCGAGTTTATTAAAACATACTTCAATAAGGAATATATCAACAACATAGATGAACACAAATTCAAAACAAAGAACATTCACATCAATTTAGCATTGCGTTTGATTGATGATATATACTTATATATTATTGATTATACAAACGAAGCAAAAAATCTTGGAAATATTAAAACAGCCGTTATTTAACCATCAAACAATTAAGCAAGTTAAATTTACTTTGAAAATATCAAAATAAAAATAATTTAAACAGGAGGAAGTGCAGTCTTTGATATTTTCTTACTGCACAAAAACAAATTATGAAAAACAGTAAAAAAAGAAACAATAAAAACAATAATTATTCCAAGCATAATGACGGAACAAATAATGTTAAATTTCAAATTAAATATGCTACAAGAGCAGATATAATGGAACAGGTTTTTACTGAAAAATTTTTTAATCTTGAAGCAGTAGATATCTTAACTCAAAAATTTACTGAATTAAGAAAACTTGCAACAACTACAATTTCTAATGATATGAAAGAATTTGAAACTGTTCTAAATGAGATTATCGCTATTAAAGAAAGTTTGTGTGATAAGAATTATTTTTCTTTTGACTTTGAATCATATCGTGAATACTTAAAAGAAGTTGTTTGTCCAATGTGTGCGTTGTATTTATTTGATGCGAAAATTTTTAATAAACAATACGAAAAATTCAGAGAAAATTTAAGCGAATCGGGAAAAAATGCTTTTGCACTTGATACTATTAAGAACCTTTTGATATACCACATTATTGTTGATGTGATAAATTATATAAATTCTGCATCAGAAAAACGAATTAAGATTTTGAACAACTTACTTTGTGAAATTCAAAAATAACACTTTTGTAGAAAAACGAAAATTTCCGCCCATTATAACGGAATTGTATTTTATTAAAAACCCTGTCAGGTTCTAATCAAAAGGCTTGACAGGGTGTAAAAATAAATCACCTTTTTCTGTCCGTTCTGGTGTCTAATTCTCTTACTGCAATACATTGTTTGTCAAGATACTTTTTAGCATTATCTACATAGTTATCACAAGCCTTATGCCATACAACCTGCTTTTTATATTTTCTGTTCAGATGTTCAGATAAGGACTTGATAACAGAACTTGATGCTTCTCCCTCTATCCAGATATGTAAGTGTGGTTCAGTAACAGCAGGTATTTGATTTGCCTTTCCATTGGGAGTAAAGACTTTTTTAGGTCTTCCTCTTTTGCCTGTTTGTTCAGTAGTTATTTCTCCGCATTTTGCACTATTAACACTAACACCAATTCTTGCAGTAATATTATAACCGTGCTTTTCGCATAGTCTTTTTAGAAAACCCTTTATTGCATTTGCTTCTTTGACTGCTTCATCTTGTGTTTTAAAAACTCCGCAAGAAACTGATGCAGTAATGGTTCTGAACACTCTTTTTCTCATAATATTATACCTCTTTTGTTTTATCTGACTTTTTATCAAAATAAGCAGAGAACAAAAGAAATATAATTTTGCTTGGTGCTATCCTTAAAAATGAAAATCAAAAAAGGACAGCCAACAATGGACTGTCCTGTTAAAAAAGGAAAGAAAATTAAATGGTCGGAACTACGCAAACTGCAATTCCATGTGTTCTATCCAAATCAGAAAATCTTTTTCAAAATTTTCTTCGTGGATCGCATTTAGAAAATTTATTTCGTCTTCTGTAAAATTCATAATATATAACCCCTTTTTGCTTTTCATCTACTGTATACTATGCTATTTTTCTACAAAATATTACTTTATAACCATTTATTTATATCTATACCAGAAAAAAGTTTTCTCTTGGTATCAAAGAACTTGAAATTCACTTCATTTTCGTAACTCTTACTTTTTAAATAATTTTGTGTCTTTGCAACCAGACCTTTATTTTCTGGAAAGTGCGAATAAACGGTTATACTGATTTTTACAGGCAGTCCGAAAAAAGTAGTTCTGATAACTTTATCCGCTGTAAAAACTTGTCTGATAATTTTACCAAAATTCAAAGCATCTGAAAAAACTGCTACATCAAAAATATAATTTGCTTTATCAAAATTCACTCCCATTATATAAGTGCTATTATCTTTTAGCACCAGAATATCTTTTGTGCTTTTTGCAACAGGAGATTTTGAAAGTGTGGTTTTACTTCCTTTGGTTTTCTTCTTAAAGAAATCAACCTTTGCAGAAATATCATCAATACTTCCAGATAAATATTCAGTATTAAAGCCGTGCTTTTCTGCGTGTGCTTTTACTCTGGTTATTAGGTTTAGTGCATCTTCTGGGGAATAAAAAGACATTGTGCCTGCGTGCAGAGATTTTTCTATGTATCTTTCATCTGATGCGTGGCATCTTATAAGAATTTCTGCATAAAGACTACTATGCAGAACTCTTTTACCAGAGAGCACAGAAGATTTGTTTTCTAAACCGAAATTCTTATATAATTTATTTCGTGCAACTATCAAATTGTTTTTATTGATTTTAACAACCTTAATGTATTTATGTTCTGTAAGAAAATTCACAAGGTCATTATTTCTGACACCTGCAATTTCCTTAAACTGACTTTCAAAGACAACACCACCGAAACCGTATATAAGAAGTTTCAAGACGGTTTTATGCTTATCAAGTGTTTCAATAATTATTTTTTTAATTATTTCGTTCATTTGTTCCCACCTCTGTTATTTTATGATTTCCAACGAGCCATTGAAAACTTCCATTGACATTTCTTTACTTTCAATAACTTCACCCGAATAATTCATAGTAACGGCTTCTACAAAAGTTGTACCATAACTGAAATCTGGCATACTGATGTTATGCTGTTGCATTTGTTCAAGGTAATACTGACCTTGTTCCATATTCTGACAAAGTTCCTTAAATAAATCTCTGTTTTCAATCTCCGTTCTAAATTTCAACTGTTCTTCATAAGGTAGTTTCTCTCCGATTTCTTGAATTTTATCCATTAGTCTTAAATCGTGTTCAACACCTGTTGAAGAATAGAAGTTCCTATCTGACAAGTCAGATACATTTTCTTTTACCCATTCTTTTCCGTTGTCTGAAAAACGATAAACTGTTTCACTTTTACCATTGATTATGACACTACATTTATCAACCACTTTCTCTAATACATAGTTTTTCAGACGATTTGAAGATATATATTTCAAGCATTGTTCCTTACTTGCATATCCAGAACATCTTAATGCGTTCAGAAATATTTTATCTTTTATCTTCAAATCATCAACGGAAATGTAATGTGATTTTCTTCCCATAAGAAAATCACCTCCTTTTTGCTGACGAAGTAGCAAACCGCAGCCGCCAGATTTTTCAAATCTGGGTATTGCAAACAATGAAAATAACATCAGCCTTTTAGGTGATGTGGTGCTGAAAGCAATTTTGCTTGTGTGGTGATGAAGATTTTTTCATCACCTGCAACGGCAAGGTTTGATACGAGTTTTTATTTTTATTTATTATATTATACTTTTGTAATCTGCATTTCATAACAAAAAGGTATAAAAAACTACAAAAAATGAGGTTGCGTTGTTTTTTAGGGGTTTTGTTATCTTGCATTTCTTTTGTTTATAACTGAATATTCGCCCTTTTCCGACAGTATAATATATTAACCATATAAAAAGGTTAAAAATATTATGACAAACGAAAAGGAGAAAAAATTATGACAAACAAAGTTCAGACAATTAAGCAAACAAAAGAAATTTACAAGAGAAAGGAATGCAGAAAATGAACATCTACGAAATAGTAACGAACAGTTTGATTGAAAGAGTAGAAACTATGATAGCAAACGGTGAAACAGCAAATTGGTTATGCCCTTGGCAACGGTCAGGGTTGCCTAAATCATACATAACTGAAAAGACTTATTCAGGAATTAACCTATGGCTTTTAGAAAGCGGTTATTTTTTAACTTGGAATCAATATCTGGATATTAAAAAGAAGATGCCAGAAGTCCAATTAAAAAAAGGAAGCAAAAGCCATATATGCGTTTATTTCAATTACAATGAAATTGAAGATGAAGAAACAGGAGAAACAAAGAAAGTTCCGTTTCTGAAATATTACAGACTTTTCAATTCTGATGATTTTGAAAATCTTCCACCGAAAGAAAAACTGATTGAATACGAACACGGAGATGATAAAGATATATCAGAATTTATTTCTGCATACTCCGAAAACGCAAATGTAAGGGTTACAGTCAAGAAAAGCAACCGTGCTTATTATTCACCGTTGTTTGATGAGATTGTATTACCAAAAGAAAGTCAGTTCAAAGTATTTGATGATTTTGTAAGTACAACCTGCCACGAAATAATTCACTCCACAGGACACAAGACCAGACTTGACAGGTTGAAAGAAAATTTCAAAGAAGATGAAGCATATTCAAAAGAAGAATTGGTTGCACAAATGGGTAGTTCTCTTTTGTGTTATCTGCTTGGGTACGAAAACACAGATACTACGAATAATGATATAAATTATATTCGTGGTTGGTTATCACATCTAAAAGACAATGTTAGGGAATTGGTATCAGCAGGAGCATTAGCACAAAAGGCGGTTGATTATGTGATGAATACAGTATATCAAACAGCATAGAACACTTTTGGTTTTAAAATTCCGAGTGGTCGGACATTATAAAATTGCTTTTTTCGTGTTTTTGTGTTATAATATACTTGTGAGAACATCACAAATAAAAGTTATAACTTTAAAAAATATATAGAAAACGAGGTATCAGTATATGATGAAAAATACTATAACAACAGGTGCAGGCACAACCACACCTACAACTATTACACCCACCGCAACCGAAACAAAAACAACTACACATAACCTGTTTATAAATGCACCAGAAATATGTGCAGAAATGGGTATTTCCAGAAGTTACGCATATAGAATTATCAAGCAACTTAACGGAGAATTATCAAGTAGGGGTTTCCTTGTGATACAGGGTAAAACGAGCAGAAAATATTTCTATGAAAGAATTTATGGAATGGCTTGTTAAACTTCATACTAACAAAAAATAATTCGTCATCAGTTTAGTTGCTGTTGACGAATTTTCTTTTATCTAAAATCTAAAAAAAGGAGAACTGAAATATGAGTAATTATAAATCTTCCGTACATAAATATGGTGAAAATAAATACCGTGTTGATTTTAGTTATATTGACCCCGAAACGCAAACAAGAAAAAGAACTTGCAAAAGGGGTTTCAAACTATTAAGAGAAGCAACCCTTTGGGAGAAACAAGAGTTACCTAAACTTATTAAGGAACTGGAACAAGAAGAAACATTAGATGAAAACTTGACAATGAAAGAACTTATTGATGAATATATGCAGTTTTCAAGGCTTCGCAGACGAGAAACAACAGCAGATAATAAGCAACATATCATTGACACAAAAATCATTCCATATTTCGCAAATAAAAAAGTTTATGAAATAACAGTAAATGATGTGAGAAAATGGCAAGATATAATGCTTTCATCAAAAAAGAAAGACGGAACACCTTTTGCAGAAACATATCTTCGTGCTATCAGTAATCAGTTATCAGCAATCTTGAATTATGCAGTAGCATATCATAATTTGAAAGATAACCCTGTTTTGAAAATTGAAAGGTTAGGTAAAAAAGACGGACCTGAACGAGATTTTTGGACTGTTGATGAATACAACAGGTTTATAGAAAAATTAGAAGATAGTCCGCTTTTATACTATGCTTTTGAAATTCTTTTCTGGTGTGGTATCAGAGAGGGTGAATTACTTGCATTAACACCAAGTTGTTTTGACTTTAATAAAAATCTATTGCACATAAGAAATTCTTATTACAGAAGAAAAGGTAAAGACACTTTGGGAGATACCAAAACTCCGTCCAGTCAAAGAGTTTGCACAATGCCCTCTACACTTGCAGAAGAAATCAAAGAATACATTTCAAGTCTTTATGGTGCAAAACCAGATACAAGAATATTCCCATATACAAAAAAGAAACTGTATTCTGCTTTGGATAGAGGCTGTGAATTAAGCGGTGTGAAAAGAATACCTATACATTCAATCAGACACAGTAATATCACACTTTTAGAAAATGAAATTGGAAGTGCAACAACAAAAGCAATTTCTTCAAGATGCGGTCATACAAACACAAAAATGACACTTCATTATGCACATATATATGACGGCACAGACTTGAAAATTGCAAATGAATTAGACGAATTGATGAAAGGAAGAAATAACAAATGTCAGCAAAAAACAATGATAGAAAACAGCGTTTCAGAAGCGTAACAATAGGTTTCAGAGTTTCACCAGAAGAAGCATACAGGGTTGATATGGAAGTATTAACTTCTGGAATGACTAAACAGGACTTTATTTTGAAAAGATTACTGAATGAAGAAATAACGGTTTATCCTAATATTCGCATCAGACATTATCTTGAAAAATATCTTGTTGAAATTCTGGCTGAATTAAAAAGACTTGAAAAGATACCTGCAAATATTGATGTGCTTGAAAATCTTACATATCTTGTAAAATTTATAAGTAAATTATCATCAGATAAAAAGGAGAACGAAATATGAAACAGATTACTGTAAAAGAACTTTATAAACTTTGTAAGGAACAGATAGATGAAGGCAAAGGAAACAGAATGATTGTCATATCAGATGACAACGAAGGAAACGGCTTTCACGGAATGTTTTATGCCTTTACAGATGCAGATGAATTTATTGATGACATACACGATAGTCAATCCGAAAACCCAAAAAAACTTATTGTATTAGGTTAAACAACACTCATAAAAATAGTAAAAAGGAGAACTGAAAAATGAGTAATAATATTTCTTTCAGAGAAGAACAGAAAATTGAAGCAGTAAAGCGAATGAAGAAACTTTCACTTCACCCAAATGTAATAAATGAATTTATTACAGAAGATAAGATAAATAAATCTGAAATAAGTGGTATCTTATATTGGTTAAATGATGAAGAAGAAAAGTTTGTTAAAGAGTTTGAAAAAGAACATAATTCAGTTGTATATCATATCATCAAGAGTTATACAAACTTTGGAACATTTCTTACTGTTCTTTATGTATCACAATATCGTGATGAATGGGAAGAAGATTTCAACTTGATTGATAAAAATATGCAAGTGTGCTATGTCAAAAATTTAAGTGATGATTTATGTAGTGAATTTGGTTACATTTGCTTCCGCAAACAAATCGGCGGTTTAGTCAGAGTATCATAAATTGAAAATGCCCTGTCAGAAATGACAAGGCATTTTTACTTATAATTGATATTTACCCAGAAAAAAGTGTTGTCAAAGTGTTGTCAAAACACCTTTCATATCACCAAGAATGGCTTAAAATAAGGGTTTTCTGGGGATAGGTTCTTATTCCCACTCAATAGTACCAACGGGCTTAGGAGTCAAGTCCATAAGAACTCTGTTTACACCCTCAACCTCTTTGGTAATTCTATCGGTAATTTTATGAAGAACGCTATAGGGGATTTCTTCGATAGTTGCGCTCATTGCATCTTTGGTATTTACGGCTCTGATGATTGCAGGCCAGCCTTCATAGCGGCTTTCGTCCTTAACGCCTACGCTCTTAATATCCGGCACTACAACAAAATACTGCCATACCTTTTCAGCAAGACCGCAGTTATCAAATTCTTCTCTGAGAATAGCATCTGCTTCTCTGAGAGCTGCGAGTCTGTCACGTGTTATTGCACCGAGGCATCTTACACCGAGACCGGGACCGGGGAATGGCTGACGGTAAACCATAGCATGAGGAAGACCGAGTGCTTCGCCGACTACTCTTACTTCATCCTTGAAGAGAAGCTTAATGGGTTCTACAAGTTCAAACTTCAAATCTTCGGGAAGACCGCCGACATTGTGATGGCTCTTTACTGCCTTCTTGCCTTCAGCAGCCTTTACGCTCTCTAAGATGTCAGGGTAAATTGTACCCTGTGCGAGATATTCAACGCCCTCAAGCTTTCTTGCTTCATCTGCAAATACATTGATAAATTCAGCACCGATAATCTTTCTCTTTCTTTCAGGGTCGGAAACACCTGCGAGAAGATCGAGGAAGCGGTCTGTAGCATCTACATATATAAGATTAGCATCAAGTTCATCTTTGAATACCTTGATTACGTTTTCACTTTCGTCTTTTCTCATAAGACCGTGGTTTACATGTACGCATACAAGCTGCTTACCGATAGCCTTTATAAGAAGTGCTGCAACAACCGAGCTGTCAACACCGCCCGAGAGTGCAAGGAGAACCTTCTTGTCTCCTACCTGTGCTCTGACGTCGGCAATCTGCTCGGCGATAAATTTGTCTGCCAGTTCTTTTGTTGTGATTCTTGCCATATTTTCAGG
>JAFSBS010000432.1 GCA_017437165.1 Clostridia bacterium | reverse complement strand
TGCTTGACGAAATCAAGTAATCTTAAAGGGGATGTAAAAAAAGCGAAGACCGTATAAAACCGCATAGAATAAGGGGTTCTGCAGGTGTAAAAGCCTACAAGAACCCCATAAACATGCATATAATATCAAAAACTGTAAAGTATTATGTTTTATACTACGAACAAACCTCACCGCTCGGCGTACCTTTGTACGCCTTCGGGCATACAAAATCAAGGCTGAAGCCTTGATTTCGCTCGGTTTGTCCGTTCTTCATCTTTTTTTCCTATCCCCTTAAGACTGAGCTGTAAAAAAATTCGTTTTTTTACAGCCTCTTCATTCAATAAGATTTGCAAGAATGCGCAAATCCCCATTTACATATTTTTCGGCAGAATTTATAAGTTTATTTATGCTCTCGGGGGCTTTTTCTTCACTTGTGGCGATTCTGCCCTTGAGCTTCTGATAAAGCAAAACCTCAATAATTCCGTCAACAGCATTAGCATAATTAGGGTTATCACATTTAAGCGTGTTTACCCATTCCTTCGGTATGCATCCGTTTTTTGCAGAGAAAAGTATTATCCTGTAAAGTGTCAGGGAAATTAAAAGCAAAACTCTTTCTTCGCTTTTTGTCATTTCTTCGTTATTCATTGCATCTCTTAAATAAGATGATATTGAATATATTGCATTTTCTGCTTCATTGTTGTATAATTTTCTATTGATAGCTGACCTGTTGAGTGTAGTTTCCTTGCCAAGCAGATAATCACAGCTTACATCATAATATTCTGCAAGTTTCAAAACAAATCCTAAAGAACATTCTCTTATGCCTTTTTCATAATGTGAAAGAAGCGCCTGAGAGACACCCAAATCTTTTGCGGCATCTTTCTGACTTAACCCTTTTTCAGTTCTTAATTCATAAAGTCGTTCTGCATAATTTACCATTTGTAAAAACACACACCTTTATATTATACTATCTGTATAACATAATACACCATTTGAACGGAGATTGCAATGAAAAGTTACACAATTCATTTAATAAGACACGCTTACACTAAAGGAAATTTAGAAGGAAGATACATAGGTCATACAGATGAATCTCTCTGTAAAGAGGGGATAGACCAATTAAACACCATGCTTAAAGATTATGATTATCCCGAAGCAGAAGTTGTATTTTCAAGTACTTTGAAGCGTTGTATAGAAACAGCAAAAATTATCTACCCTGACAAGACACCAATTGAAATGCGTGGTTTTGATGAGTGTGATTTTGGTGAATTTGAAAATCTCACAGCAGAAGAATTAGCACCACATAAAGAGTTTACGGAATGGCTTGCAGGTGGTCCTGAAGCGAAACCGTTAAATGGTGAAAGTAATCAGGAGTTTTCAACGAGAGTTTGTGATACATTTATAAAAACTGTTGAAGGACTTATTAAAACAGGCACTACAAGCTGCGCTATTTTTACTCACGGCGGAGTTATTATGTCAATTCTTTCAGCGTTTGGTTTACCCGAATTGCCAATGACAGAATGGCTTTGTCCGTCTGCTTGCGGTTACACAATAAGAGTTACTCCATCTCTCTGGAGTAAAACAAGAAAAGCTGAGGTTATAAACGATATTCCTGCTTCACCATTAACACAAAATCAGGAAGAAATGCTTTGGGATTATTACAGCGATATTCCTGAAGATGAACCAATTGACGATAATGAAGATTTAAGCGATTTAATGGATTTCTTATCATTTTTAGGTGACGATAATGAGTGATTATAAAATTTTTGCAAACCATGCGCATCTGTTTCCCAAAGGTTCAAAAGATAACGCACAACTTGAAAATCTTAAAGAACTTATGTCAGAGTGTGATGTTGAAAAGGCAGTTTGTTTTGCTCCTTTTAATCACCAGACAGAGCGTGTAGGAATTACTATAAATCAGAATAAATGGTTATATAACGAAATTAAAAATGAAAATAATTTAATCGGCTTTGGTACGATAAATTTTGATATAGGTTCTGTAAACGAACAAGTAAAAGAAATAAAAGAACTTGGCTTTAAGGGTATAAAAATCCACCCTGCGGCACAAGAAGTAAAAGTAGATGGCAGAGAACTTTTTGAAGTTTATGCCGAAGCAGAAAAGCAAGGTCTTTTTATTTCATTTCATACAGGACTTCATTGGCACAGAATAAAAGATTACAGTATGCTTTTATTTGATGAGGTTGCCTATAATTTCCCGAAGTTAAAATTCAGTATGGAGCATGTGGGCGGTTACAGTTTCTTTAAAGAAGCGCTTTTGGTTATGAACAATAACTCGAGAAAAGGCGAAAATATTTACGCAGGACTTACAAGTATTTCTATGGAAACAGATTCACTTGGTAATAAAAGAGCCGGTGCGTGGTCACTTACAGATGATGATTTATGTACGCTGATTCATCAGACGGGTGAAAAAAACAGTATTTTCGGTCTTGATTTTCCGTATAAAGATGCAGAATATACCAAAAATGCAATAGAGAGAATAAAAAATCTCCCGATTACAGAAGATGCCAAAAAAGGTATTTTAGGTGAAAATTTAAAAGTGGCACTAAATATTAAATAAATGGTGGAATTAAATGAAAAATGTTGTAATTATAGGTGCAGGTCCTGCAGGACTTACCTGTGCTTATTCCTTGCTAAAGGAAAGCGACGAAATAAAACCGATTATTATTGAAGAAAGTGAATTCATCGGTGGAATTTCAAGAACAGAAAAGTATAAAGACAACAGAATAGATATAGGCGGTCATCGGTTTTTCTCAAAAGATAAACGTATTATGGATTTATGGCAGGAAATTCTGCCGCTTCAGAGCGCACCCGCAAAAGATGATATTATATTAAACAGAGAAAAATCGTTCTTAAGAAGTAATAATGCAGACCCTGAAATACAAGATGACGTATTCCTTATAAGAAATAGAATCTCGAGAATTTATTATAGAAATCGGTTTTTTGATTACCCAATCTCATTAAAACCGCAAACTTTTATAAATATGGGGTTAAAAAACACATTTTTTGCAGGAATTGATTATTTAAAAAGTACTGTGAAAAAATTACCGGAAGATTCTTTGGAAAATTTTTATATAAATCGTTTCGGTAGAACTCTTTATGAACTTTTCTTTGAAGATTATACAGAAAAACTCTGGGGTGTACACCCAAAAAATATTTCTGCAGACTGGGGTGCACAAAGAGTAAAAGGTCTTTCAATAACAAAAGTTATTCTTAATGCTCTTAAAAAGCCATTCAGTAAAAACAGTAAAAATGTTGAAACTTCACTTATAGAAGAATTTTACTACCCAAAATTTGGTCCGGGTCAGATGTGGGAAAAACTTTCATCTGTGTGTGAAGAAAAAGGTGCAGAAATTAAAATGCATCAGAAAGTAATAAAAGTAAATCTTGATGGTAACAAAGTAAAATCTGTTATAATAGAAAATACTGATGAAACATCAGAAAATTATAAAAAACAAGAAGAAATTTTTTGTGATTACCTTGTTTCATCAATGCCAATTAAAGATTTGGCAAATGCAATTACTGAATTTCCGGAAGAAGAAAAAGAAATAGCAATAAATTTACCGTATCGTGATTTTATTACTGTCGGTCTCTTATTGAAAAAATTAGAAATAGAAAATAAAACAGATATTAAAACTATAAATAACAATGTACCTGACTGCTGGATATATGTACAGGAAAGAAATGTAAAACTCGGCAGATTACAGATTTTTAATAACTGGTCACCTTATATGGTTGATGATTTTAAAGAGCATATATGGGTAGGACTTGAATATTTCTGTAATGAAAATGATGATATGTGGAATATGCCACCTGAAAAATTTATTGAATTTGCAAGTGACGAATTAGAAAAAATCGGTGTCATTAAAAAAGAGAATATTGTAGATAAGTTTACAACAAAAGTAAAAAAAGCATATCCTGCATATTTTGGCACATATAAAGATTTTGACAAAGTAAAAAATTATCTTGATACTATCAACAACCTTTATTGTATAGGCAGAAATGGTCAGCACAGATATAACAATATGGACCATTCAATGCTTACAGGTATTGAAGCAAGTAAAGCAATAATCAAAAATAGTCCGGATAAAACAGATATCTGGAATGTTAATACAGAAAAAGAATATCACGAAGAAGTAGAGGGCAAGTAATATGGAAAGATATTTTGATAAATTTAAAATTGAAACTTCGCCAAAGGCAAAAGACAGTCATATTATCTTAAAAGGTAATACAAGGATTACTGTTCTTACACCTTGTATGGTGCGTGTTGAAGAATCACAAAACGGAGTTTTTTGCGATGAACCAACACAGGCAGTGTGGTTCCGTGATTTTGATGAGCCACGCTTTGAAGTGAAAAATGGCAATGGTTTTGTAGAAATTAAAACTACAAAATGTAATTTCTTTTATTCTTTTACAGAAAAGAAAATGGTAAGAATTAAACTTCGTGATGGCAGAGTTGTTACAGATTATTATAGTGGTAACTTAAAAGGTACTTGTCGTACACTCGATGTTACGGCGGGTATTATCACTTTGGGTGATGGTGTTTGCTCAAAAGATGGTGTTGCAGTTTTAGATGATAGTAAAACACTCATTTTAACAGATGATGGTAAAATCTTACCAAGAAAATCAAAGGGTAAAGATGAATATTACTTTGCTTATGGTTACAACTATATTGGAGCAACACAGGATTTATATAAATTAACAGGTGAAACACCACTTATTCCGCGTTATGCACTTTCTAACTGGTGGAGCAGATATAAAGCATACACACAGGAAGAATACTTAAAGCTTATGGATAGATTCAAAGCGGAAGAAATTCCGATTACAGTTGCTACTGTAGATATGGACTGGCACTGGGTGGATATCCGTAAAAAATTCGGTAAGGATGTTGTTAAACCATCAACCCACCTTAATTTTTTGGAATACATTTATGACGTATGGTCAGTTGGTTGGACCGGTTACAGTTTCAATACAGATTTATTTCCTGACCCACAAGGATTCCTTAAAAAATTACAGGATGATAACTACAAAGTTACGTTTAATCTTCACCCGTCACAAGGTGTTCGTTGGTATGAAGATTGCTACACAGAAATGTGCGAAAAAATGGGGCAGGACCCATCTAAAAAAGAGCCTGTTCAGTTTGATATTACAGATGAAAAATTTGTTGAGCATTATTTCAAAGTGCTTCATCACCCTATGGAAAAAATGGGCGTTGATTTTTGGTGGATTGACTGGCAACAAGGAACACGTACAAAAATTAAGGGTCTTGACCCACTTTGGGCGCTTAATCATTACCACTTCCTTGATAATGCAAAAGACAACAACCGTCCTTTGATTCTTTCACGTTTTGCAGGCGCAGGTAGTCAGCGTTACCCGTTAGGTTTCAGTGGTGATACCACACAAAAATGGTCGAGCCTTGATTTTCAGGTTTACTTTACTGCTACTGCTTCTAATGTTGGTTACCCTTGGTGGAGTCACGACATTGGTGGTCACTGTTGGGGTAAAAAAGATGACGAGCTTTATATAAGATGGGTACAGTTTGGTATTTACAGCCCTGTTATGCGTCTTCATTCAACAGCAAATGAATTTATGGGTAAAGAGCCTTGGAAATACAGCGCACCAATTGAGAAGATTGCAACTGAAAATCTTCGTTTCAGACATAAACTTCTTCCGTACATTTATACTATGAACCGCCGTACTCAAAAAGACGGTAGGGCGATTTGTGAGCCTATGTATTACACATACCCACAGGAAGAAAATGCTTATAAAGTAAAGAATGAGTATTTCTTTGGTACAGAACTTATTGTAGCGCCTATTACAGAACATACAAATGCAGAAATTGGCATGGCTTCGGCTAAAGTGTGGTTGCCGGAGGGAAGATATACTGATATTTATAATGGTAGAATTTATAGTGGCAATTCTGTTGTTAAAATGTTCAGAGATATAAGCACAATTCCTGTTCTTGCAAAAGAGGGTGCAATTATTCCTATGAGCAAGAATGACAAAGATAATACCGTTGAAAATCCAAAGGATTTAGAGCTTCTTATTTTCAGAGGTAATAATGAATTCCGTCTCTATGAAGATGATGGTGCAACTTTAAGTTTTAAAAATGGTGCATATTGCGAAACACCATTTATTGTAAAAGAAGATAATTCAACTATTACATTTACTATTGCAAAAGCAGATGGAGATATTTCAGTTGTACCTGAAAAGAGAAATTATTTACTTAAATTCCGCGATATTGTTGATGGTGAAATTAAAGTTACAAAGAATGGCGAAAACAAATCATTTGAAAGAAAAGATAAAAATGGATTTGTTGAAATTCTTGTAAAAGATGTTACTGCAAATGATGAAATTACAGTTTCTCTTTCAGTTTGCACATTCCTTTCTAACAAAGAAAAGAAAGAAGAACTTATTGATGTAATTTCAAAATTCCAGATTAACAATGAAAACAAAAGATTATTTAATGAAGTGTTAAAAGATGATTTGTTCTTAAATAAAGTACCGAAAAAGTACAGAGAGCCATTACTCGAAATTACTTCATTATACAGGGGTTAATATGTCTATTAAAAATATAATCAAAGAAAAGTCAGAAGTTATGGGCGTTTCAGTTTCTGACGATTTAATTGAAAAATTAGAGGTTTATGCAAAAGAGCTCAAAGAGTGGAATGAAAAAATAAATCTCACAGCCATTACTGACGATGAGGGAATTGCAGTAAAGCATTTTATTGATAGTCTTATGCTTTTAAAATATGTTGATATTCCCGAGAACTCAAAAATTATTGATGTTGGTACAGGTGCAGGTTTTCCGGGACTTGTAATTGCTGCCACAAGACCCGATGTTAAGGTAACACTTCTTGATTCAACCGGTAAAAAATTAAAAGTTGTAAATGATATCGGTGAAAAGATGGGGATTTCAAATTACGAAATTCTTAATATGAGGGCAGAAGAAGCAGGGCAGAAGAAAGAGTACAGAGAGCAGTATGATTTTGCCACTGCAAGAGCAGTTGCAGAACTCCGTGTTCTTTCAGAATACTGTTTGCCATTTGTAAAACAAAATGGTTATTTTGTTTCAATGAAAGGTGCTTTGGCAGATAAAGAAATTGAGAATGCTTTTAATGCATTAAAGACACTTTCCGGTAAAATTGAAGAGAAATATAACTTCAATTTATGCGAAGCGGGTGAAAGAAATATAATTAAAATCAAAAAGATTTCGCAAATTCCGACAAAATATCCAAGAGTATCTGCACAAATCGCCAAAAAACCCCTTTAAATTCAATAAATATAAGCATTTTCTGTCGATTTCTCCCGACCGAAAATGCTTTATTTTTATGGGTTTATGTGTTATATTGTAGTCACAACAAAGAGATACGAGATGTGGAAAAAAATGAATATTAAAAGGAATGTTAAAAATGTTGAAAACTTCAGCAAGAGGAAAAGCAAATTGTCAGATTCAACTTATCCCACACGAAAATATTTACCCGAATCCACATCAACCAAGAGTCAGGTTCGATTACATAGAACTTGAAAATCTTGCTTCGTCAATAAGAGCAAACGGTATTTTACAACCAATAAATGTAAGACCACTTGACAATGGTAATTTTGAACTTATTTCCGGCGAAAGAAGATTAAGAGCCGCAAGAATGATTGGTGTAGTAAAAATACCGTGTATTGTAATGAATGTTTCAGACGAGCAGTCAGCACTTTTTGCAATAATTGAGAATGTACAAAGACAGAATTTAGATTTTTTTGAAGAAGCGATTGCAATAGAAAGACTTATGACCGAGCATTTTCTTTCACAAGAAGAAATCGGGCGAAAATTAGGTAAAGCACAATCGACACTTTCAAATAAATTAAGACTCTTAAGACTGCCTGAAGAAACTCGTGATAAAATTATAATAGCAGGTCTTTCCGAACGACACGCAAGAGCATTATTGGCACTCCCCGATAATTCTGCAAGAAACAAAGCTCTTGATATTATAATTGAAAGGCACTTGACAGTAAGCGAGTCTGAACGACTTATTGGTGATATTTTAAGACGAAGAAAAGAACCTAAAAAGCAACCAATTAAAGTTTTTAAGGATATGAGAATTTTTATAAATACATTAAACCACGCAGTTGATAGTATAAGAAAAGCGGGGATTGAAGCAGATACAGCAAAAAGCGAAACCGATGAATATTTTGAATATGTTGTAAGAATTTCAAAACCATGCGACAAGGCAATTACTACTGAAATAGTAGATGTCTGATTTACTATAAATTTATTACGGTATATTCTCTGCAATGCAGAGTTTATATAGGGCGAATTTTCGCCCAAGCCATATCTTTCTCTTTCACACCCCACATCCACAGCGAAGCACCATTCCCGAAAGGGAGTGGTGCTTTGCGTTTTATTGTTACAACACAAAAACGGCAGGAATACGAAAAATCCGTTACCTGCCGTTTGGTTATAAGATTATAATTATTTACCAACACAAAAGTTTTTAAACACTTCATTCACAACTGTTTCGGTTGCCTTTTCACCTGTTAAGACAGAAAGCTCTTCAATTGCACAGTCAACTGAAACATTTATTGCATCTGTTGTAATGCCCATTTCGAGTCCATCTAACGCTTCTTTTAAATTATCTACTGCTTTTTTAACGCATACACGTTGTCTTTCGGTAGTTAAAAGTGGTGCAGATGGGTTGAAATCATCAGTGCCAACCGTTTTTTCTACAATTTGTTTTAATTTGTCAATTCCGTCACCGTCTTTTGCGGAAATTTCAACTACGTTTTCTGCATATTCTCTGACATCATCAATAGAAAATACCCTGTTTAAATCGCTTTTGTTTATAATAACAATACTTCTTTTATCTTTGCAGAGTTTTAAAAGTTCTTTGTCATCTTCCGAGATTTTTTCGCCACCGTCAAGCACCATAAATACAAGACCGGCTCTCTCAAAACGCTCTTTTGCTCTCTCAACACCGATTTTTTCAATTTCATCATCTGTTTCAGTACGGATACCTGCAGTATCAGCAAGTCTTAAGGTGATATTGCCAAGTCTTACGGTTTCTTCTAAAACATCACGTGTAGTACCCGCAACTGATGTAACGATTGCTCTGTTTCTGCCGGTGAGTGCATTTAAAAGAGTAGATTTACCAACATTTGGTCTGCCGACAATCGCAGTGTCAATACCCTCTAAAATTGCCTGACCTGCATCAAACCCTTCTAAAAGAGTGTCGAGCCTTTTTAAAATATCTGAAAACGAAGTAATCATTTCTTCGTTGCTTATTTCAGGAATTTCTTCGTCAGGGTAATCTACCCACGCTGCTAAAAATGCCGCAGTTCTCGCGAGTGAATCTCTGCATTCGGTAATTTCTCTGTTTAAATTACCATCTAAAGCATTAAGTGTTGCGGCACGGGCATCTTCACCTGATGCAGAAATAAGTGCCATAACAGCTTCTGCTTCAGATAAATCCATCTTGCCATTTAAAAATGCCCTTTTTGTGTATTCTCCGGGCTCGGCGGGTACTGCACCGGCATTTAATGTTGCCCTTAAAACTCTTGAAAGAATATAAAGACCGCCGTGACAACTTAATTCTACGACATCTTCACCGGTGTAACTTTTTGGCGCTCTGAAAAGCAAAGCAACAGCTTCATCAATTACATCATCACCATCATAAATATGACCGAAAAGAGCGGTGTAGCCGTTTTTTTCTTCTAATTTTTTACCCGAAACACCTTTAAAGACTTTATCTGCGATTTTTATTGCATCTTCACCTGAAAGTCTTACAATGCCGACACCTGCGGCGGTCTGTGGTGTTACAATAGCTGATATTGTTGACAAAATTACATCTCCAAAAATTAAAATAATTAAAAATCAAAATCTGTTTGTTGAACCAAAACCACCATCTCCACGGTCTGTTTCATCTAATTCATCTACTTCGATAATATTTGGAAGACTTACAGGCATAATTACCATTTGGGCAATTCTTTCGTTTGGTTCAATTGTATATTCCTTATCTATCTGATTTATAACTCCGACTTTAATTTCTCCACGGTAGTCGCTGTCAATAACTCCAACTGAATTTAAAAGACCAATACCGTGTTTTATAGAAAGACCGCTTCTCGGAAAAATGAATGCCGCTTCAGAAGGACTTTCTAAAGCGATTGCAATTCCTGTAGGAATAAGCGCAGTTTCGCCTTGTTTTAATGTAATTGGTTCATCTAAAACTGCGTAAAGGTCCATACCTGCACTACCGGAAGTTGCTCTTTTCGGAACAACAGCGTTTTCATTTAGTTTTTTTATTTTTAATGTACTCATTTCTATCACCATAAAGCAGGATTTTCTTCATTTTCTGCTATTTTGCTACCCTGCAATCTTTCAAGTTCTCTCTTATAAAAGTCTGCTTCTTGTTTTGCTTTTGCAACATCTTTAAGACTTTCTTTGAGTTGTGCTTTTATATTGTCAGTTGAAGAGTCACTCTTTTTTAAAGAATCTGCATAATCAAGTGCTGCAATAACTGCCGCTTGTGTAGTTGACATATTACTGTTTTTTAAAAGTCCGTCGATTTTTAAATCTACTTCTTTTGCAAGCGCAGACATATATTCAGGGGTATCATCAGAAACAATACTGTAAGTAGCACCGGCAACTTTTACTTTATGTGTGGTTTTTTCCATAAGCTTACCATCCTCTCCGAAAAAATGAAATGTTTTGCTCTAATTATACAATGTTTTGGTAATATATTCAACAAGAAATATTAAAAGTTTATATATAAATTTAATATTGATATTTTAATACAATATGTT
>JAFSBS010000043.1 GCA_017437165.1 Clostridia bacterium | reverse complement strand
GTCATCGGTGTAGGTGGCGGTGGCGGTAACGCTATTAACCGAATGGTATCTGCCGGTGTTCAGGGTGTTGAGTTTGTTGCTATCAATACTGACAGACAAGCACTTGAATCATCAAAGGCAACTCATAAAATCGCAATTGGTGACAAAGTTACCGGTGGTCGTGGTGCAGGTGCTCGCCCTGAAATGGGTCTTAAAGCAGCAGAAGAAAGCCGCGATATTATTATGGATACATTAAACGATACAAATATGGTATTTATTACTGCCGGTATGGGCGGTGGTACAGGTACAGGTGCTGCTCCTGCAATTGCACAAATTGCAAAGGAACGCGGTATTCTTACAGTTGGTATCGTTACAAAGCCTTTTGAATTTGAAGGCAGAAGAAGAATGCAACAAGCAGAAGCAGGTATTGCTGAACTTGCACAACACGTTGACAGTCTTATTGTTATTCCAAACGAAAGACTTAAGTTAGTTACAGAACAAAAAATTACATTCCAGAATGCATTCGCAATTGCAGATGATGTTCTTCGTCAGGGTGTTAAGAGTATTTCAGACCTCATTAAAGTTGATGGACTTATTAACCTCGACTTTGCAGATATCAGTGCGGTTATGAAAGATGCAGGTCACGCTCATATGGGTGTTGGTCGTGCTTCCGGTAAAGAAAAGGCTTCTCAGGCAGCACACGCAGCTATTTCAAGCCCACTTCTTGAAACAACAATTCAGGGTGCTAAGGGCCTTATTATAAGCATCACTGCTTCACCTGATATTACTCTTGAAGAAGTTACAGATGCTTCAACAATCGTTTCAAGTGCGGCTGATGTTGATGCAAATATCATCTTTGGTGTTACTTTCAATGAATCTCTTGATGATGAATTGATTGTTACAGTTATCGCTACCGGTTTTGGTACAGATGCTAATGGTTTCCCGAATAAAGCAGGTGCAGCAAGTGCTACTGCAACTGCAACTACATCTACAGGTGTTGAGTCAGATTCTGTATATTCTTCATCAAGCGATGATGACGATATTGGTGATATTCTCGACCTTTTCAGAAACAGATAATTTAACGAAAGAATATGCCGGTTGAGAAGGATAATTCTCAATCGGCATTTGTGTTTTTTAGTATGAAAAAAATTAAACTAAACAAATATGAAAAAAAGACATTCAGGGATATGCTTGTTTTGATACCTATGTTAATACTTATACTCATAATGTCACGAAGTATTCCTGATGGTACACTCCGTTACCAGTTGCCTGACAGTAATGTTGGTGAAAAAGCAATTGCACTGACTTTTGACGATGGACCAACCGGATATACTGAAGAATTGCTTGACGGTTTGAAAGAGTGCAATGCAAAAGCATCGTTTTTTGTAGTCGGTAGTAAAGTGGAGCAAAATCCCGAAATTGTAAAAAGAGCTTATGAAGAAGGTCATTTAATAGGTAACCATACTTATGACCATATTCGTTTGCCACTTCATACACTCGAAGAATGTGAAAAGAGTATAGGTAAAACGTTTAATCTTATTGAAAACATAACAGGTGACAGAACAATGTATCTTCGCGCCCCATACGGAGATGTTTCTGCTTATCAGTTAAAGCAACTTGATGTTGTGTTTGTAAGCTGGACTTTTTCAACTTATGATTGGC
>JAFSBS010000431.1 GCA_017437165.1 Clostridia bacterium | reverse complement strand
TGTCAGTTGTGTGAAAACAAATGGCATAAGTTCATTTTTAAATCCGAAAAGTTTACTGTAGGTTCTATGAAGAGTATCTAAAGAAGCAAAATAAAATTCAGAATTCAGGTTGAGCATAATGTCAGATTCACCCTGATACCAGATTAAACCTGAAACACTGAAATTATTAAGAGGAGCAATTCTGAGGTTATAGTTAAGAGTTAAATCTCTGTAAATATCCTGTGTGTCGCCCCAATTTGATTTATCTATATAAAAACCGGTTTCTGTAAGTGTGTGTTTAATTTTATCATTTCCATCTATTGCTTCTCTTGAAAGCCAGGTTGCAATAGGTGTGCCGCCTAATGGTGCGTTTATAATACCAATAGGCACATTTAATTCATTAAGCATTTTATTTGCAAAAAAGTAACCTACAGCAGATATTCCTGCTACATTTTCACTGTCACCGGCAATCCATGAGGCGCCTTTTACATCCTTTTGCGGAGCGTAGGGGAGAGTTTCGTAATAACTTTTACCATCGATTGTAGCATCATAGGTAGGCATAACCATTGTGCGTATATATGGTGATGCTGTAAATTTGTCTGCATTTTCCATAGCTAGTATGGTTTTTTCCTGACCTAAAGGATATTGCATATTGCTCTGACCACTTGCAATCCACAATTCGCCAAAGAGTACATTTTTAAGTGTTTTGAAAATTTTTCCGTTTTCCTTAACTACAATTGAATAACTTTCAAAACTTCCTTTTGGGGCTAAAAATTCAACAGAAAAGTTGTTGTTTTCAGCCTTTGTGGAGGCAGTTAAAAGTTTTTCGTTTTTGCTGTTATAAATTTCAATTTCAATTTTACTTCCGTTAGTAGCAGTACCCGAAATTTTAGATATTGCATTTTGTTGAAAAAGCATATTATCTGAATACATATCGTAAAGAGTTGCTGTTGTGTTGGAAGCAAAAGCAGGAGTACTTAAACAACCAAGTAAAATTGGTGCAATAAGAAGTGAAATTAAGCGTTTTTTCATAATCAGAAATCCCCCTTGAATAAGTGTGATGTGTCGTTTATAAATTCAAAAACAATATCACCATATTTATTGGTGCCCTTTTTATAAATTGTGACTTTTGTAACACCTGTGTTTTTGAAATCTAAATCAAACAGAGGACAAGCCTCTTTGTAACCCATTAAAGAAAATACTAAGTAAGTTATAAATGCCGCGTGACTCACAATTGCAATTTTTTCGCCCTCTTGCTGATGGGTGCGAATATAATCAAGAGCTTTTTCTGCTCTTTCAAATAAATCACTTTCATCGCTCGTTTTGTTGTAATAAAATAAAGATTTTTTGGGGTCAATACCCTCTGCTAAATAAGCGTTTTTGTTTATTTTATTTATCTCAGTAAATGACGAGTGGTTGTATTCGGGTGAAACACCCGCTTCTGTTAAATATGGCAAAACTTTTAAACATTTTTCATTCGGTTGTTTTTTTATGATTTCAGTCGCAGTTTCTACCGCTCTTAAAAGTGCGCTCGAATAAATTGCGTCAAATTCTACATTTTTAAACCTTTCGCCACAAGCAACAGCTTGATTTTTGCCAAGTTCGGTAAGGCGAGGGTCGTGCAAATCTTCGTGAGAGAGTCCGTCTGTATTTCTCTTAATATTTCCGTTGCTTTGCCCGTGGCGGATTATAAAAAGCTCAAGTTCAATAATTGGTTTATTATTAGACATTATTTTTATCTCCTGACAATTTTAACAGTTTTAATTTCCCAAGGGTGAAATTCTAATTTACCTTTTGTAACAGGTTTTAACTCATTACCAAGCAAGTCTGTTTCTGCGGTAATTTCACCAAATACAGATGATATTTCAGCAGAAGAATTCTCGTCAGAATAATTACAAAATCTTGCTAAAAGATAATCATTTTCGGGGTAAAGTGCGGTTAAAATAATTTCTTGGTTTTCTGTTTTGTAATCAAAAAATGCAGCATCGCTCAAATTGCCATTTCCTTTTGGTGCAGTTAATGCAACAGGTGGTTGAACATAGCAAAGAGCCGCTTTGTGCAAGTCTATATTTGACATTTCAGAAGAAAATGGCATAATTGCAAATTCGTTTTCAAAAACACCCTCTATAATTCTTGTGCCACACATATATTCATTTGAATAAATAAGTGGAATTAAAAGGTGGTTTCCGTTTAATGCGGCGCCCATACAACCTTTGTTGAACACCGCAAGACCATTTTCATTGTCACGAAGGCAAAGCCAGTAAATTCCGTGAAAATAGGTAGTACTATTAAAGGATTCTTCAGGTGAAACTTCAACATCAATAAGAATATCATCGTTCGGGTACCAGTATTTTTCTGTTTTTCTTAAAGCACCATTCCATTCAGATATAGAGTAAGGTAAATCTCTGAACATCTTACGGTTATTGCTTAAATTTACATTAAGCGAAAGACAAAGTTTATCTTCATGATGATGACCGTTAAGAGTAAAAGGAACAGGTCTGCCTTGTGTTACGTCTGTTCTGCCAACAAGTTCGTTATTCATTGTAAAGCGAGATTTACAGTCAATTCTTCTTGATTTTCCGGAGAAAGTCATTGTAAATTCAAATGGAATACCACCGATTTCTCCTTTTTGTGTTGCAACTGCACTGTTATTGTGAACGTCAACTTGCCATTCACCTTTTGAAATAGAGTCAACGCCATTTATATTACCTGTGAAAAGCTCACCTGTGTTGTTGCCAAAAATAGTTTTTTCTGTCTTAATATCTTTGATATACGCAATACCATTTTCGGTTAATTTGATTTTATAGCAAGGAGTTGTGAGTTCGCAAGTTCCTTCGTTGTAGAAGAACAACTTGTTTTCTTCAATATCAATATTTTTTAAAGTGAATCGCTTAATGGTAAACGGAGAAACTTCTGCAAAGAATTTTAAAGTCTTTTTACCATTTTTCTCGGTAATTTCACATTCAAGTTTTTTGTTGCCATCAAAAACAGCAGCGTTGTTTTCTACTTCAACTTCTATCCATTCATCAATTGAGAATGAGTGATGATTTATAACAATAACAGAGTCGCCGTTTTTGTCAGTAAATTTTTCTTTTATAAATTCAAGTGAATTATTCTTTACGTATTGTGATGCATTTAATGAAGTAGGAATAAATCTGCGAGAAAGGTCTAAAAGACCGCATATAGTAACGTCGTGATGCTCTGCTGCAAGTATGTATTTCCACGCTTCTTCTGATTTTTCTTCAAGAGATTTTCCACCGAGCATTACAGAAAGAGCATTAAGTCTTTCTGCCTCTACTGCGTTCACTTCACCCTGACGGCAGCCGTTAAAAATCTCGTTACCGCAATAACCCCAAGGCATCTGCACACAGAAGTCGTTGTCAGTTGTACGATATTCGTCTTCAGGTTCACCATAAATAGACGGAATATCTTCAAGGAGTGCGTATTCATAATCATCGTGCTTTTCAATTTCAGCAGTAATTTCCTCAATAGGTTGAGTTAAATCGTCATAT
>JAFSBS010000430.1 GCA_017437165.1 Clostridia bacterium | reverse complement strand
ACCTGTTGTTCTCGGTTTGTTTGTGTAAATTCTTGGTACAATAAAAATTTTATCCTGTACCTTTTCCTGCACCTTACGGAGACGATGTATGTAATCTAAAACTGCATCCTTATAGTCTGCAGAGCAAGGACCGATAACAAGCAAAAATTTATCGGACTCACCTGAAAAAATCTTTTTGATTTCTTCATCATTCTTTTCTTTTTGTGCAACCATTTCAGCACTCAAAGGAAATCTTTCTTTTACTTCTTTTGGAATTGGCAATTTTCCTTTGAAATTCATACTCATTTTAAAACACTTCCATTTTTAAAGATTTTTATACCAAGTTGCTCGCAATCTTCAAAAAATAACGGGTAACTTTTATTAACACATTCTGCATTTTCGATTTTTCCACCAAATACACTAGAAATTACTGCAAGTGACATTGCAATTCTGTGGTCATTATTCCCACAAAGAATTCCTGTAGGTGGTTTTAAAACAGATTTTTTTATGATTATTTCATTTTCAAGAGCAGTGATATCTGCAGAGAATTTTGAAAGTTCCTTTTTCATTACTTCTCCACGGTCACTCTCTTTGATTTTTAAACGACTTGTTCCTTTTAATGTAGCACCATTCATAATAGAGGCTAACGTCATTAAAATTGGTGCTAAATCAGGACAATCGGTAATATCTAAAACAGGTGTTCCCTGCTTTAATTCCTCAAAATATTTTCTGTAAACTTTATCGCCCTGTGTACTGTTTTCATTTAATCCACTCAAAGTAACACTACCGCCGATTAAATTAAATGCATCTAAAAAAGCTGCGTTTGACCAGTCACCTTCACAATAAAGATTGGTTGGTTTGAATTCCTGATTACCTTTAATTTTAAAAGTTTTTTCATCAGGTCTTTCTACTTCAACTCCAAATTCATTAAGAATTTCTAATGTCAAATCTATGTAAGGCGAACTTTGTAAATCAGTAGTAAGCCTTATTTCACTATCTTCATTCAAAAGCGGTAAAGTAAATAAAAGTCCTGTTAAAAACTGACTACTTATATCACCTTTAAATTCAAATAAACCACCCTTTAAATTTCCGCCGACTTCAATTTTTTCACTACTTCTTTTTATAAAGCAATTTTTTGAAGGTAATATTTCTTCATAAACAGTTTGTGGCCTTTCTAAAAGTCTTTTACTGCCTGTAAAATCAATACTTTCAGCAAAAATTAAAGAAACCGGAATTAAAAAGCGTAATGTACTGCCGCTTTCATTTGCAAAGAGCGAAATATTTTTTACTTTTGATTTTTTGGATATCCCCTGCACTTTAACAGTTGAACCAAAATAAGTGAATTTAACACCCAACTTTTCAAGACATTTTATAGTTGCGGTTATATCTTCAGACTCTGCTATATTCTCAATAACAGTTTCGCCATTTGAGAGTGCTGCACCTATTAAAGCACGATGCATATAACTTTTTGATGCACGAGCCTTAATTTTACCGTTAGCGGTACTTTTAAATACTTCTGCAATCATTCAACGCACCTTCTCAAGTAAAGCGTCTATTGCTTCTAAATAGCCATCTGTTCCGTGACCGGTAATGGTCTTAAACGCATATTCACGAACAAAGCTGATTTTTCTGAATTCTTCGCGTTCTGAAACTTCTGAAATATGTACTTCTACTGTGGGAATACCAACCGCTTTTAAAGCGTCTAAAATTGCGACACTTGTATGTGTGTAAGCCGCCGGGTTAATTACAACACCATCAAAGTTTTTATATGCCTTCTGGATTTCATCAACAATATCGCCTTCGTGATTGGACTGAAAACATTTTACTTCAATCCAATTTTCTTTTGCATATTTTTCAATTTTTTCGACTAAATTTATATATGTTTCATGTCCGTAAATTTCAGGTTCACGAATACCAAGCATATTTATGTTTGGACCATTGATTACAAGAATTTTCATTGTATCACCTTCAAAATCTGATTTACTACGTCTTCTACCGTACCACTTGCATCAATTATAACATCAGAATATGATTTATATAAATCATATCTTTCATTATAGCGCTTTTCTAAATCCTCTTTATTTGATGACAACGGTCTGTCATCAGTTGTTAATAACAGTTCTAAAGGACGATCTAAAAAGAAAATTTTACCATTCTCTTTCAACAGTTCAATATTCTTTTTATTAAGAATTACTCCGCCACCTGTTGAAATAACCGAAGAATTATTTTTAGAGAGTGAAAAAACTGCATCTGTTTCACAACTTCTGAAATACTTTTCTCCTTTTTCCTTAAAGATTTCGGGAATAGAGGTGTTTTCTGTTTCTTCAATTAACTTGTCACTGTCGTAAAACTGTCTGTTGATTCTTTCTGCTATAACAGTACCAACAGTTGTTTTACCTGATGAGGGCATACCGATAAGAACTATATTTTCTTTTGAGTTAAATATTTTTTGAAAAACTTTTTCAATATCATTAGTTGTGACAACAGTATCTATAAATTTTTCAACTGCTCCGGCAGCTTGTGCTACGAGCATATAAAGACCACCAACTGCTTTTATGCCATTTTTCAATGCATCATAAACAAGCTTTGAACGAAGTGGGTTATAAACTGCATCTACAACCCCTAAAAGATTTCTGAATTTTTCTACTTCCACGGCAGAAGCATATATATTCGGATACATACCAACAGGTGTTGTGTTTATTATAACATCAATACTATCACTCATATTATAAAGCTCGTCATAAGTTATAAACCCATCTTTTTCAGTTCTTGATACCTTATAAATTGCTTTTGCACCTAAAAATTCTGATACCGCAGTAGCTGTTTTAGATGTTCCTCCACCGCCTAATATTGCAACAGTTTTATTTTTAATTTCAATACCGGTTCTTTCAATAAGACTTTTCATACCAAAAAAGTCTGTATTATATCCGTAAAGCTTACCATCCTTATTGACAATTGTATTTACTGCACCAATTTTGCTTGCTTCATCTGAAACAAAATCGAGAAATGGTATTACAGTTTCTTTATAAGGAATAGTAACATTTATTGCTTTGAATTTATGTTCTGTCATAAATGAAGCAACTTCGTCTTTCCTGAGTTCCTTTAATTCATATTGATAATCAGTTAAAGCATTATGTATTTCTTTCGAGAAACTATGCCCTAACTTTTCACCGATACAACCATACTCCATCAAATTTCACCAAGCCAATCTGCACCAAATTTTTGTGAAAGCAAATCACAAAGTACAATTGCAGTTACACTATCAACAACAACTCTTGCTCTGTGTACTATGCAAGGGTCGTGTCTGCCGTGAGTAGCGTTTTTTACATTTTCGCCGGTAATAAAATTGATTGTATCTTGTTCTTTGGAAATTGAAGGTGTCGGTTTTATTGCGCATCTGAATATAACAGGCATTCCGTTGGTAATACCACCATTTATGCCGCCATTGTTATTGGTTTTAGTTTTTACTGTACCATTATCGAAATAAAACTCATCATTCATTTCACTACCGAGCATATCGGAACTCATAAAACCACAACCAAACTCAACACCCTTGACTGCCGGAACTGCGAAAAGTACGTGTGAAAGCATACTTTCAACAGAATCGAACCAAGGTTCACCTATACCAACAGGAAGTCCTGTTACAACTGTTTCAAGAATTCCGCCTACACTGTTATTGTCCGCAGCAGCTTTTTCTATATTTTTAATCATTTCTTCGCCTTTTGTGTCACTGAGTGTGGCAAAGATTTTTT
>JAFSBS010000429.1 GCA_017437165.1 Clostridia bacterium | reverse complement strand
ACGAAATTGAAGAAAAACTTTACGAAAGAATATTTAAAATGGAAATTACTCTTGCTGAAAAAATGCAGATGAGTGATTTCGCAGATAAAATTGCAGAGCTTTCAGATATTATTGAAAATCTTGCAGATAAAATTCAGATTATGTTAGTAACAAGAAAGGCTTGATTTTATTATGATATACCTTTTGCTTTTTGCAGGGTTATTTATGGGCTGGTCGCTTGGTACTAATGATGCTGCCAATGCATTTGGTACCGCAGTTGCAACGCGGGTTGTAAAATACAGAACCGCTGTTATTATAATTGCAGTTCTCGTTGTTTTCGGTGCTTTTATTGGTGGTGCCAACAACATTGACAAAGTTGCAGAACTTTCTACAAGTAATGAAGTAATCGCTTCAGAATCGCAGGTTTTAGCCGCAATAGAAAATGGCACAGTCGAAACTTTGCGACTTAAATCCGCAATTAAAGCAGCCATAATTTTCACTTGCGCTGCTCTTACTGTTTTTGTAATGAGTTACCTTAAATTCCCTGTTTCTGCTAATCAATCTATAACAGGTGCTATAATTGGTTGGGGACTTTTTTACGCAGACTATAAAGACCCGGAAATTTTAGCAATAAATCTTCCTCAAATAGGAAAATTTGCTTCAACCTGGATTTTAAATCCTTTGGGCGCGGGAATTATTTCATTTATTCTCGTTTGGTTATTTCACAAATTCATTGAAGATAAATTTTCATCTTTAAGTCACTACGACAAAATTGTTAAAATAGGTTATTTATTTGCAGGAGCTTTCGCTTCATATAGTATTGGTGTCAATTCATCCGCAAATGTTACCGCCCTGTATTACGATGCCGTGTTCAACAAAACCGGAGTTGCGGCAAACCTTCTTACAGATGCCCGTGTAGCTGCAACAATCGGTGGTATTGCAATTGCAATCGGTGTTCTCACCTATTCCAAGAGAGTTATGATGACAGTTGGAAGTAGCATTGCCAACATAAGTCAAATGGATGGTTTTTTAGTAATTATAGCAATGGCTTTGACAGTAGTTATAATGGGCAAATGGATGGGAATTCCTGTTTCCACTTCACAGGCAGTTGTTGGTGCGGTTATTGGTGCAGGACTTACACGAAGTATCCGCAATGTAAATTTCGGTGTTTTTAAAAACATTGCAATTGCCTGGGTAAGTTCACCTACTGTTGCAGGTTTATTAGCTTATGGTGTCGCTTTTGCTACACAAAACTATTTCAATTAACAATAGCAAAAATCCGTTGTACAAAACAAGTACAACGGATTTTTATTATCAACAGAATACATTTAAGAGCAACAACATAATTACCCCCGGAACTGAAAAAAGTGCAGAAATAATCATTGTCAACCAATTTATACCTATTGAAATCGGGACAAAATAAGATATTGCACCTACTGCACATATCGCACCTAATCCCCCTAAAATACTTGTAAACATAGCTTTAAAAAAGTTTTTACTTGTTTTAAAAATAACTAAAGCAATAAAAATTAAAATTCCTGTAAATATATAAATTTCTGTCATAAAATCACCATTAAACTATATGCTTGTATTGCTAAAATTATGAAGATTATATTTGCTTTTTTAAGAGCATACTTATTATAGAGAGTTATTTTGAAAGGTTGATTTTTTTGGACAAACACGCTTTCACTTATGAGCAGTATTGCTCCGTTGTAAACAAAAATATTATTTTACAGGAAACATCTTATTATAATGGAAAAAAGAAACTTAAATGTCTTAATCATTTAAAATGTAAAAATGAATTCGGTGGGTGCAAAAACAGGTTCGTTATAGCAAAACAAGAAAAATATATTGAAAAACCAAGTCCCTGATAGTATAATAAAACAGGTGATTTTATGAACGGTATTTACATTCACATTCCTTTTTGCAGGTCGAAATGTCCCTACTGCGATTTTTATTCATTGACGAAACCCATTGATTTACAAGAGGTTTACGTTAGTTCTCTTATTGATGAAATAAAAAATGGTCCCCGCTTTAAAGATATTTTCGATGCAAAAACTGAAATTTATGACACCATATATTTAGGTGGTGGCACACCCTCTGTTTTAAGTGGTGAAGATATTTTCAATATTATTACCGCAATAAAGGAGAATTATATAATCACTGAAAATTGTGAAATCACAGTTGAATGTAACCCGAATTCAGATATAGAATCACTTATACCCTATTTTAAAAAATGCGGTGTAAATAGAATATCTTTAGGGTTGCAATCAGCTGTTGATATTGAAAGGAAAAAACTCGGAAGAAGTTCTGATAAACAACGGATTTTTGATATAATTAACGAATTTAAAACAAATAATATTGATAACATATCACTCGATATTATGCTTGGGGTACCACACCAGACCATTGAATCGCTTACAGAAACCCTTGATTTTATTAAGGATTGTGACGTTAAACACGTAAGCGCTTATATACTTAATATAGAAGAAAACACACCTTTTTATAAAATGCAGAACAAACTTAGTTTACCCAATGAAAATACTGTTTGTGATTTTTATGAATTCACATCTTCATACTTAAAAAACATTGGTTTTACACATTATGAAATCTCAAATTTTTCAAAACCGGGGTTTGAAAGCAAACATAATACAAAGTATTGGTTACTTGATGATTATTTAGGTCTCGGACCTTCTGCACATTCGCTTTTAAATGGAAAAAGATATTATTTTGAAAATAATATAAACTCATTTATTGATGGCAAACCACCGGTATTTGACTGCGATGGTGGAGATGAAGAAGAATTTATAATGCTTCAACTTCGCTTAAAACAAGGTCTTGATTTGAACGAATTAAAATCCAAATATGGTGAAACTCCGTTAAAAAGAATAATAAAAAAAGCCCCATTCTTAAAAGAACAAGGCTTAATTGATTTTAATAGTAATAAAATTTCACTTACAGAAAAAGGCTTTTTATTATCAAATACAGTTATTGCAGAATTTATATAAAAATAGTGGGAATTCTCAAAAGAGAGTTCCCACTTTTCTTTTACTCTTCATCGTCAGTAACTGCAGATGCTTTATAACCATTCTGCTCATGTTCAGCAAAAGTATTAGCATAGTAAACTTTACCCTTAACATCGTGGCGGAAGTAATTGTAATTTGTATCTGACGGATACAACGCTGCACTGATTGCTGAAGCACCGGGGTT
>JAFSBS010000428.1 GCA_017437165.1 Clostridia bacterium | reverse complement strand
TGCGATGTGAACTTTTCTGAAATCTATAAGGTTACCGCTTACTACGTAAACACCTGTTACACCATTAACTGTTCTTATAGCAGAATTTTTGATTTTGTACCCTGTATATTCATTAGTTATTAACTGAATATCTTCAATACGGAAATCAGCAAGAGCATCATTCATAAGATTACATTTTATTATAACAACTGTTTTATTTTCGGAACGGTCACCTATTTTATAAATTGTACCTTTTAATTTTTCAACCCCGGAATACGGAAAGTTTATATAAATATCTGCGTTATCTTTTAAATCAATTGTCTCTTCTGTATCTATTGAACAAAGTATATACCAGTCAAAACTACCTACTGTTCTTCCGACAACATTACTTTTTACTTCTTCAGGTTCAGAGTCAATTACATTTTCAATATCTTTGGTGGTTAACTCTTTTATTTTATTAAAATCTATTGTGTTTTCGTAACCATCTGCACCTTTTAAATAATAACCTGCCCTGTCGCTTTTAACTTCGCTATATGCAGTTTTCTTTGCTTGAAGCGTCTGTAATTCAGTTGTAAGAGCATTTATTTTCTCGGTTAAATTAAGAACTTCACCGGTAGAAATCTGTTTACTTGTTATAAAGTTTGAGAATGAGTCTATACTTTCACTTGCTCTATTGAAATCACCTTTATCAATGCTATCGAGATAATCTGAAAGTTTTGTTTCAATTTTTGAAGAAAGAGAATGGACATCTACTGCCTGTATATTTGCCTGACCTGATAAAGTATTGTAATGCTCAAGTTCTTCTGTTATTTCAGTAATTCTTAAGTATGTTTTTGCATCTTCATCAGTTTTAAAAATCATTGAAACAGTGTCGCCTTTTGCTACACGTTGAGCATTTTGTGCGAATGAAATCGTTGTACCTTTTGCAGTGTTCTCTATATACTTTTCATCACGCACTACAAAACACTTTGTATTTATTGTTTTATAAACAGTTTCACTCATTGCTATTTGCGTTTCAATTTCTGCTTTGGAAGCCAGAACCAATTGATTTATAAGATATGAAAGGAAAAATATCAGAACGAGTCCCGCTACGACTAATTTTACTCGTCTGTCACGCATATTTCATTCTCCTTTCAAAAATTTTTCTGCTAAAATATCTGTCTCTATAAAAAGTTCGTTTACATCATTATATAAATCAGGATAAACCCAATTTATTTTTTCATTTCTGTTAAACCACGTAAGTTGTCTTTTTGCATATCTTCTTGTTGATTGCTTTAAATGTGTAAGACATTCTTCCAATGATTTTTCGCCATCAAGATATGGTTTTAACTCTTTATAACCGATTGCATTTACTGCTGTTTGTGAGGGGTGTTTTTTATAAAACTCTCTGGTTTCATCTAAAAGACCCGCATCACACATTAAATCTACACGTTTATTTATTCTTTCATAAAGTCTTTCACGGTCTTTGTAACTTATACCTATATATAAAGGTTCATAAGGACTTTCGGTTTCGTGTGAGCATTTATTCTGCTCTGTAAGGTTTTTACCTGTAATACGATAAATTTCTAACGCTCTTATAACTCTTACCTCATTGTTAGGATGGATTTTCTTTGCCGCTTCACTATCTACCAGAAGTAATTCGTTATAAAGTTTTTCTATTCCGTATTCGTTTAATTCTCTGTAAAGTTTTTCGCGAACTTCTTTTGAATTCGCATCATCGAAAAAGCAAGTGTTATTTATAAAAGAATCTATATAAAGTCCTGTACCACCTACTAATATAGGGGTTTTGTTTCTCGAAACAATCTCTTCGACTACTCTTTTTGCATCACTGCAAAATGAAGCGACACTGTACTCATCTTCGGGATTCACAAAACCTATCAAGTGATGTTTTACACCTTGCATTTCTTCTTCGGTAGGTTTTGCAGTTGCTATATTCATATCTTTATAAATCTGCATTGAATCACCCGAAACAACCTCACCATTAAACTTTTGTGCAAGATGAATACCGAGTGCAGTTTTACCCGAAGCGGTAGGACCTACTACTACTATTATTTTTGTTTTACTCATTTCAACCTAAACTATCCTTTTAAACTGTTTTTCAAGTTCTCTTTTACTGATTTCTACCATAACAGGTCTGCCATGAGGACAGTAACGGATATCATCTCTTGAAAGTAAATCTTTAACAAACTTTTCAATTTCAATATCTGTTGTGGTATTACCCGCTTTTATTGCAGCTCTGCAAGCCATTGAATGATAAATCCAATCTAATTTTTCGGGTATTACTGTTTTAGAATTCGTTGAAAGATAACTTGCAATTTCAGTTATAATCGCAGTAATATCTTCGTTTATAAGTTCTGTAGGACACGCACTTACTTTAATACATCTGTCACCAAAATCAGAAACCTCGTAACCCGCTTTATATAAAAGTTCTGTATTTTCAAGAACTGCGTTATATTCGTCGGGTGACAATGAAACTGTTACCGGTACTAAAAGCATTTGTTGAAAAGACTCTCGTTGTTCTTTGAATTTTTCAAACAACATTCTTTCGTGTGCCGCATGCTTATCTATCATAAGAAGTTGGTTCTCAAGTTCTACAAATATATATGTTTTGAATGCTTCACCAACTATTCTGAAATCAGGGGTAGTTATTACTTCTTCAACTTTTGTTTCTTCTGTAGGTATAATCTGCTCAACAACTTCATTTTTTTCTGAAGCAATTGATTCATCTGAAGAAGCAGCAGAATTTACATTTATAGAAATATTTAACTGTTTTTCATTTTTATTTACATATTCAT
>JAFSBS010000427.1 GCA_017437165.1 Clostridia bacterium | reverse complement strand
TTTCTTAAGGTGAGGTGAGATTATGGCAAGAAAGAAAAAAGAAACACCTGAAGTTAATAACACTGAAGAAGTAAAAGCAAATATTATTGGTGCGGGTGAAGTTGTGTGTCAACCTATTACTGAAACACTTGAAACGAACTTTATGCCTTATGCTATGAGCGTTATTGTGTCCCGTGCCATCCCTGAAATAGATGGTTTCAAACCATCTCATCGTAAACTCCTTTATACAATGTATAAAATGGGGTTAATAAATGGTGGCAGAATTAAATCTGCTAACATTGTTGGTAGAACAATGCAGTTAAATCCACATGGTGATGCTGCTATTTACGAAACAATGGTTCGTCTTTCAAGAGGTAATGAAACGCTTTTGCACCCTTATGTTGACAGTAAGGGTAACTTTGGTAAATCATATTCTAAAAATATGGTTTATGCTGCATCCCGTTATACTGAAGCAAAACTTGAAAGCATTTGTAGTGAACTTTTTAATGATATTGATAAAGATACAGTTGATTTTGTTGATAACTACGATAGCACAATGAAAGAGCCTACACTTTTACCAGTATCTTTCCCAAGTGTCCTCGTTAATACTAACAGTGGTATTGCTGTTGGTATGGCAAGTAATATATGCTCTTTTAATCTTAAAGAACTTTGCAACACAACAATAGGGATTATAAAAAATTCCGATTTCGATATTTTGGAAACACTTAAAGCACCTGATTTTATTGGTGGTTCACAAATGATTTATGACCGCCAAGCGCTTGAAGAAGTGTATAACACAGGTCGAGGTTCACTTAAATTCAGAGCAAAATACAGTTACGACAAATCAAGCAACTGTATTGATATTACTGAAATTCCACCAACAACAACTTGTGAAGCTATTATTGAAAAAGTTATTGAAAAAGTTAAAGCAGGTTCTTTAAAAGAAATTAGTGATATCCGTGATGAAACAGATAAAAAGGGTCTTAAAATCACAATAGACCTAAAACGTGGTGTAGATGCTGAAAAACTTATGAAGCGTCTTTACAAAATGACACCACTCGAAGACTCGTTCTCTGCAAACTTCAATATTCTTGTTGCAGGTGTGCCAAGAGTAATGGGTGTTAAAGAGATTCTTACAGAGTGGATTGCATTCCGTACAGAGTGTGTAAACAGACGCGTTTTCCATGAATTGACAAAAGCAAAAGATAAGCTTCATTTACTTTTAGGTCTTAAAAAGATTCTTCTTGATATTGATAAAGCAATTAAAATTATCAGGAACACTGAAGAAGAAGCGGAAGTTGTACCTAACTTGATGATTGGTTTTGGTATCGATCAGATTCAAGCAGAGTATGTAGCGGAAATTAAACTTCGTCATCTTAATAAACAATATATTCTTAAAAGACTTGAAGATGTTGACCAACTCAAAAAAGATATTGAAGATATGGAAGATATTCTTTCAAGCAAATCAAGAGTTAAGAAGATTATTGTTGAAGAACTTACTAAAGTTTCTGAAAAATATGGTAAGGATAGAAGAACTGAAATTATTTATGACGAAATTGAAGATGTTGAAGAAGTAGAAGAGGTGCCGGATTATCCTGTTCATTTATTCTTTACACGTGACGGTTACTTTAAGAAAATTACACCACTTTCATTAAGAATGGGTGGCGAGCAGAAACTTAAAGAGGGCGATGAAATTGTTTCAACAGTTGAAACAACAAACAGAGCAGAGTTACTCTTCTTTACAGATAAATGTCAGGTTTATAAATCAAAGGTAAGTGAATTTGATGATAGTAAAGCAAGTGTGTTAGGTGATTTTGTACCATCGAAACTTGGTTTTGATGCAGATGAAAAACCATTCTGTATGATTGTTACCACCGAATACACAGGATTTATGATGTTCTTCTTTGAAAATGGTAAGGCTGCAAAGGTGAATATGCAAGGCTACGATACAAAAACAAATCGTAAAAAGCTCATAAAAGCGTATTCTGATAAATCACCATTAGTGGCTGCATTTTATGAAAAAGAAGATGTTGAATATGTTCTTAATTCAACTGCGGGCAGAGTTCTATTGGTTAATACTGGTGCTATTTCAATTAAAACAACAAAAGATACTGCAGGTGTTAATGTAATGACGCTTAAAAAGTATCATAAAGTTCAGAGTATAAGGCATTATATAGAGGGCGAATTTAGTAAACCTTACAGATACAGAACAAAAACCTTACCTGCCGCCGGTGCAACATTAAGTGCAGATGATACTGCTGAACAACTTTCATTGTTAGATTAAAAAACAACAGCCGACTCGGAATGAGTCGGCTGGGCAGATAAACTTATTTGAAAGGTGTATAAATTGTTAAAGTGATTTCAATACTATTGATATCAGCTCAGAAAATTCTCTTTCAAAACAAACGCAAAATTTATTAAAAAGGTTATCTGCTGACATTATATTATGCATTTTTTTATTGATAATACATAAAAATAAAAAAAAATGAAAAAATTTTAAAAAAAGACTTGCATTTTATAAAAGTCTGTGTTAATATATCAAGGCACTCAAGAGAGCGGTGCTAAAACATCAGGAGGACAAAGCAAATGACAGAACTTGCTTGGTACCATTTTTTAATAGGTGGCATTCTTATTGTTGCATCTTTTTTAATAATTGTGCTTGTTATGCTTCAGCAAAGTCGTCAAGCTGGTCTTTCAGGTGCAATCGCTGGTGGCTCTGATTCTTTCTACGAGAAGAATAAAGGGCGCTCAAAGGAAGCAAGATTTGCTTTCTGGACAAAGATTCTTGCAGTTGTGTTTATGGTAACAACACTTGTTGCAATTATTCTTTTTGCGTTTTTAAAATAACCTCATTCATTTGAGGTTTAAATAAATGAGTTATTAGCTCAGTAGGCAGAGCACCTGCCTTTTAAGCAGGGTGTCCGGAGTTCGAATCTCCGATAACTCACCAGAAAGAAACGACAATTTCGAAAGGAATTGTCGTTTCTTTCTGTTCTTTTAACTGTTCTCTTATCTTTTTTCTCTTTTCTATTAATGGTCGTTTCCAGATAAAAGATAAGAAAGAAAAGAGAAGAGTTTTCTAACATTAAGTTGATTATGGGAATTTTGTGTGATATAATCTTTTTGAGGTGAGTTTATGGATAATCCTTTACTTGATAAATCTCTTGATTTTGCAACTAAAATAGTACTGTTTTATGAAACGTTTTCCAAAACAAGAAAAGATACAACAATTGCAAAACAATTACTGCGTTCTGCTACAAGTGTTGGTGCGAATATTAATGAAGCGATTTATGGTAACAGTAAAGCTGATTTTATCTCGAAGCTTCATATATCGCTAAAAGAAGTGAGTGAGAGTATTTATTGGTTGACTTTATTAAAAAGAACTCTTATAATTGAGTATGATTTCGATGAATTATTATAACTCGCTGATGAGATTAAACGAATGTTAATAGCCTCAATTAAAACAGCTAAAGAAAATAATAAACCAAAAGGCTAAAAGCGGTCTTTATTATGTAAATCTATTATTTTTTATTAAAGCAGTACCGATGAAAAAAATCGGAATCAGAAATTGCTTCTGGTGCTGTCTTTTATACTTGGTCAGATGGTGCTGAAGAAAAAACAGAACTACAATTTTTATGATTGTAGTTCTGTTTTTTCTATATTAAATCCAATTATAGCAAATATAAGTCCCAATGCACCACAACTAC
>JAFSBS010000426.1 GCA_017437165.1 Clostridia bacterium | reverse complement strand
GGTAGATAACATCAACTTTACTTTCACCAAGCATTTCGAGTGCGTCATCAATCTGATTAAAACTTGCTTGTGAAATAGCCATAATGTTGCAAGTAGTTTCATAACCTAAATCATTGAAATAGTTAATCATTTCAACTGCTGCAGGAATTTGATGAATATAACAAGCAACACGAATCATATCAATTACGCTGTCTTTTTTAGGAAGAAAGTCAGTTTTATAATCGCATCTGCCCACATCAGCCATAACTGCGATTTTCATATCGGACACATTTTCGCCTACGATTGCACGCAAGTCTTCTTCATTACAGAACTTCCATTTACCGTGGTCTTCTTCATTAAAAAGATTTTTACTTGCTTTATAGCCAAACTCCATATAGTCAATGCCACACTTTATATTTGTTTTATAAAGTTCGCGTACAAATTCATCTGTAAATTCAAAATTGTTACAAAGTCCGCCATCACGGATTGTCGCGTCAAGAAGTTTAATATCGTGACGCACGCTCATTAAGTTACCTTTTCTCATTGTATTCGCCTCTTGTATAATTTTTTCACTTTAGCAATTAAAAGTGTGAAAGTGTATTGCAAAGTATTATAACACTACAATATTTGTTTGTCAATGGGATTTTTATTGACTATATTTACTTATTTTGATATACTAAATTGAATTTTTTTGCGAGGTAAAAGATATGGGACTTAAAAATTTTCTTGACAAAACATTACACCGTCCAATTGAGGGTGACAGAGTTGAATATTTTGGCGAGGTTAAGAAAAAATGCAACGGTTATGTGCTTTCAAACGCTACTAATCAACCTGCCGCTGCATACGCTTATGAAGCTGATGTAACAAAACTCTGGGACGCATATAAAGAATTAAAGGCTGAATGTGGTTATCCTCTTTCGTTCAACACAGTTATTATGCGTGCAATGGTAGAGGGGCTTAAAGCAGCACCAAGACTTAACTCTCATATTTATTTCAAACCTTTTTCAGTATCAGGCAAACTCATAATAAAAAAACATATCAATATTGCTATGCCTGTTGTACTTGATAACGGTGACACATACCCCGTAAACATTCTCAACGCTGAAGAAAAAACTCTTAAAGAGTTGCAAGAACAGACTACTGATGTTGTGACCCGTATGAAAACTACTGATATTAAACGGGCATATACAGATATGGTGTTAAATCGTGGTATTGCTTTTGCACTTACAGGCAAACTCCCACAAGCAATTGCTATGGGCATTAAAGGTGCTTTCGGTAAAAGCAAAATGGGCACAATCAGTGATTTGTTTAACCGCCCTGCAAAAGAAGAAAACGCACTCTCACCTGAACACATTAACGAGGGTACTGTATGTTTTTCTAACTGGGGAACGCTTTACCGTGGACTTACAGGTATGGGTTCACAAGCACCACTTCTTTACCCACAGGTATTTATGATGGGTACGGGTATGGTGCAAGATAAAGAATTTGCATTCCGTAACAGTAAAGGCGAAGTTGACTTGGGTGTAAAAAAAGTTATGCCTATTACTCTTACATTCGACCATAGAATTGGTGCACTTAATGATGTTGTACCGTTCATTAAAGTGCTTGATGAGATTTTTGAAAATCCAAGTGTAATTAAAGAATGGTAAAAGTGAAAAACTATAGAAAAAAAGGATTTGCGAAAATGCAAATCCTTTTGTTCATAGTAATTATAACTATATAACACAAATTGAAATTAAACTTTTATAATTCAACAAACAAATCTTGCAAAGCTCTATCTAGAGAATCTTTTGATAAAGAAACGCCTATGTAACCACTTGAATCAAGAGCTTCATTGGCATTAAGAACGGAATCCTTATATTCAATATATGTTGTCATTACTCTTTCAAGTTCATATTCAGTAGAATATTTAACTTCATCTTTTGCCTTACCGAACAAATCACGAATTTCTTTGTCCAACTCATTTATTTTGGCAATGTTTTCACTATGTTCATTTTTAGCTTTTTCAATTGCATTATTAATGTCTTTTGTAGAAAAACTATGGTCATAGTTTGCATCTTTCCAAACTGC
>JAFSBS010000425.1 GCA_017437165.1 Clostridia bacterium | reverse complement strand
TGCAAAGACCTCCAAGGTCTCTTACCTGCTGCTGTTCTTCGGCACGTTCTGCCTTATATTTTTCGTGAAGTTTTGCAAATGTTTCTCGCGCATCGTTCATCACAGGGTCCTGGCTCTGCACGAAACTTGTTGCGAAGGAAATCTGTTCAGGAGTATATTCCAGTTTTTCCATTTCCTTCTTCGCTTCGAATTCAGGGTTGCCACCCAGTATAATGTCGGTACCTCTGCCGGCCATATTTGTTGCAATGGTAACAGCCCCGAGACGTCCTGCTTCCGCGATAATCTGAGCTTCTTTTTCGTGCTGCTTTGCATTTAAGACATTGTGCTTAACTCCACGCTTCTTAAGCAGGCTGCTCAGGAGTTCGGAATTCTCTATGGAAATTGTGCCCACAAGAACAGGTTGTCCTGTTGCGTGGACTTCTGCGATTCTGTCAATAATAGCCTTTAATTTAGCATTTGTTGTCGCATAAATCGCATCATCCATATCGATTCTCTCGATTGGTTTATTGGTCGGAATAATTACAACGTCCATGTTGTAAATTTCACGGAATTCTTCTTCTTCAGTCTTGGCTGTACCTGTCATACCGGCCAGTTTGTTGTACATACGAAAGTAGTTTTGCAGCGTGATTGTTGCCAAAGTTTTTGACTCAGAACGAACCAGCACGCCTTCTTTTGCTTCGATGGCCTGGTGGAGACCATTGGAGTATCTACGACCGAACATAAAACGACCTGTGAATTCGTCAACGATGATGATTTCACCATCTTTTACTATATAGTCCACATCACGTTTCATAATATTACGAGCCTTAAGAGCTTCTACAACGTGATGGTTGATTTCCATATTTTCAGGATCGCCCAGGTTTTCAATTCCGAAGAATTTTTCACACTTAGCAACACCTTCCTCTGTAAGTGTAACTTTTTTGTCTTTTTCTTCAATGGTAAAATCAGTGCCCGGTTTCAGTCCTTTGACACAGCGGTCTGCAGTCTGATAAAGGTCAGTAGATTTGTCACCTCGACCTGAAATAATCAATGGAGTTCTGGCTTCGTCGATGAGTATGGAGTCAACTTCGTCGACGATGGCATAGTTCAAGTCTCTTTGAGTGAGCTGCTCTTTGTATGTTGCCATATTGTCACGCAGATAATCGAAACCGAACTCATTGTTTGTGCCGTAAGTAATATCGGCAGCGTAAGCAGCCTTCTTTTGCTGGTCTGTAAGTCCGTGGATTACACATCCTACGGACAGACCGAGGAATGTATAAATCTTACCCATCCACTCAGCGTCACGTTTTGCCAGATAGTCGTTTACGGTTACAACGTGTACACCTTTGCCTTCAAGAGCATTAAGGTAAGCCGCCAAAGTTGCAACCAGTGTCTTACCTTCACCGGTTTTCATTTCGGAAATTCTGCCCTGATGAAGCGCAATAGCCCCTATAATCTGAACTCTGAAGTGCTTCATACCTACACTTCTCCACGCACCTTCACGGCATACGGCGAAAGCTTCAGGAAGCAGATCATCCAGCGTTTCCCCTGCCGCTATTCTTTCTTTAAATTCTATCGTCTTTGCTTTTAGTTCATCGTCTGTGAGGTCAGCCATCTTAGTTTCAAGCGCCATAACCTCGTCTGCGATTTTTTCCAATTTTTTAACTTCTTTGGAGTTTAGATCTCCAAAGATTTTTTCCAT
>JAFSBS010000424.1 GCA_017437165.1 Clostridia bacterium | reverse complement strand
CTAATACACCATCTAAATCGTTAACAATATCGTAACCACCATCATAAACATGACAGGTATCAAGACAAACACCTAATTTTTCATTTAATTTAACTTTATCAATAATAGATTTTATTTCTTCAAAATTCCTGCCGACTTCACTACCCTTACCCGCCATAGTTTCGAGTAAAATAATAGTTTTCTGGTCTTTTTTTATTACTTCATTGAGCATTGAAGAAATATACTCTATACCAACATTTGCACCCTGACTTACGTGACTTCCGGGGTGAAAATTATACATAGCACCCTCTATATTATCAAGACGCATAATATCGTCAAGCATAGTGTTTTTAGCAAACTCACGAAGACCTTCCTCTTTTGCACAGGCATTCATAGTGTAAGGTGCGTGCGCTAAAACTGAAAGAATTCCGTTTTCTTTTCTATATTCATTGAATGCATTTACATCATCCAAATCAAGCGGTTTTGCTGATCCTCCGCGTGGATTACGGGTAAAGAACTGAAATGTGTTTGCACCAATTCTTTTTGCTTCTTTACCCATATTGAGATAACCGCCCGAACTTGATAAATGACAACCTATTTTTAACATTTAATCACCTAATTTATGAATAAATAAACCACTTAAAAGTTTGGGTTCAAACCAAGTAGATTTTGGTGGCATTATTTTATTTGCATCTGCAATGTCCATCAAATCATCAAGTGTTGTAGGGAACATTGAAAACGCAACTGTCATATCATCTGAAACACGTCTTTCTAATTCTTTAAGACCTCTTATACCACCGATAAAATCAATTCTTTTATCGGTTCTTGGGTCACCAATATTAAGAACAGGTGATAAAAGATTACTTTGAAGAATTGAAACATCAAGTCTTTCGACAGGGTCATTTTCATTGAATGTACCTTTTTTCGCCTTTAACACATACCATTTGTTGTTGAGATACATACCAAAAGTATGCTTTTCTTTTGGTGAATACGGTTCGTCAGTATTACATTCTGAAACATCAAATTTTTCTTTTATCTTCTCGATAAATTCACTTTCAGAATTACCATTCAAATCTTTGACTACACGGTTATAATCCATAATAGAAAGTGTATTAGCCGGGAACAACACTGCTAAAAAATAATTAAATTCTTCTGTACCGTCGTATTGTGGATTTTCTTCTCTGCGTTTTTTGCCTACATTAACCGCAGATGCACAACGATGATGACCATCTGCAATATAAAACGCACCCGCATCTTCTAAAAGCGCAGAAAGTTCATTATTTATATTTTCATCATCAATCACCCAGACAGTATTTGAAATACCGTCTTCGGTAACAAAATCGTAAACAGGCTTATTGTTATTTTTGAAATTACATATAATTTCATCTGCTCTGTTACACTCTTTATAACAGAGGAATATAGGGCCTGTATTCGCATCACAGGTATCAACATGACGAATGCGATCTGCTTCTTTATCTGCATGGGTTAACTCGTGCTTTTTAATTTTGTTGTTTATATAATCATCAATAGAAGCGCAACCTACAAGACCTGTCTGTTCTCTGCCATTCATTATCTGACGATAAATATAGAAATAAGCTTTCTCGTCTTGTGCCATAGCGCCATTTTTTTCGAGTTTTTCCAGATTGTCTTTTGCTTTCCGATAAACTTCAGCAGAATAGATATCAATCCCTTTTTCTAAATCTATCTCTGCTTTATCTACGTGAAGAAATGAGTAAGGATTATCTTTCACCATTTCTCTTGCTTCTTCACTGTTCATAACATCGTAAGGCAATGCAGCAACCTTACTTGCATATTCACTTGTGGGGCGTAATGCTTTAAATGGTTTAAATGTTGCCATAGCAAAAACTCCTATCAAAAATATTATTCAAAACTAACTACTGTATTCTTTTCTGCAGATTCAAAAATTGCTTCCATAAGGCGCATAAGTCTTACCTGCTGTTCGTGAGTAATAAGTGGCTTAGCACCATTTCTCAAGCAATCATAAATGTTATTATAATAATCTGCCCATTTTACTTCAATTTTTTCGAGCGGAAATTCTTTTATTGTTTCTTCAGTTCTTGGTGCCATAGTTTTTGTAATACCTGCACCCGCCTGAATTGGTACTGCGTCGATTTTTTCCCAATCTTTAATTTTTACAATTTTACCGTTTAAATCCCAATCAGTAATAATAGCAGTACCATTTTCACCACAAACATACCAACGCGGTGCTTCTATAAAGTTGTTTGTGAAAACTTCAACTATACATTCAGGTCCGTTTCTGAATTTGATAATTGCTCTGAAACCATCGTCGCACTCGTCATTTGTAATATGAGTAACCGTTGCATATACTGACTCAATTGTTTTGCCCTCATTGATCATAAGAATCTGATCAAGAAGATGAACACCCCAGTCGAAAACCATTCCACCACCGTGAACTTTTTCTTGTCTCCAGTCACCCGGAATACCACGTGAACCATAAACACGTGAATCAATCGAAAAAACGGGACCCAACTCGTTTTTATCAATTATATTTTTTATAGTTCTGTAGTCATTATCCCAACGTCTGTTCTGATGTACTGTAAAAAGTTTCCCTGTTTCTTGGGATACTTTAATCATTTCTGCTAAATCTTCTGAACACATAGTAACAGGCTTTTCAGAAATAACATTTTTACCCGCTTTCATAGCGCGAACAGCAATATCTTTATGACAATCATTATATGTAGCGCAAACTATAAGTTCAACACCACTGTCCGCTAATACTTCTTCAAAACTGCCATAAACCTTAACGTTGTTTTCACGTGCTAATTCGCATCTTTCTTCTTTTATATCGTATATTCCAACGAGATTAAAATTTTCAAATTTTGCTATATTGTCGGCATGATATTTACCCATTCCACCATAACCAACAACAACGGTATTGATTTTTTCCATTTTTCCTATCTCTTTTCTTTTTTAATGCTGAATGCAAAGTTAATGTTTTATTTAAACTTTTAGTTTACTCAGATTTCGCATTTTGGCGCATCCGAAGCATACACAGGTACGCGAGTTTGGTGCGTCAAGGTGCGAATGGTGAGTAAAATAAAGTTTAAATCCACCAAGCGTCTTTGAGTTCTTCTTTAATTATACACTTTTTGAGAAGTTCAACCGCTTTTTCGAGTCCTTCGTTCTGGCTCATCAACGAATCTTCGTGTTCAATAGAAATTGCGTAGTCATAACCTACCATACGAAGATTACTCATAACATCTTTCCAGAAGAGTTCATCATTACCATAACCTACTGAACGGAAAATCCATGAACGATTGATTTCATCTGCATAAGATTTTGTATCAAGAACACCGTTAACCGCTGTGTTCACTTTATCAATTCTTGTATCTTTTGCATGGAAATGGAATATCGCATCGCCTAATGCACGAATTACAGGAATTGGTTCCATACCTTGCCATATAAGGTGAGATAAATCAAGGTTTGCACCGATTTCTTTACCTACTGCATTACGGAGTTTTAAAAGACTTTCTGTGTTATATACACAAAATCCCGGGTGAAGCTCGAGTGCAATTTTATCTACACCGTGAGCAGTACTGAATTTAACAAACTCTTTCCAATAAGGAATAAGAACTTCATTCCATTGCCACTCTAAAATCTCACCAAAGTCGTTTGGCCAAGGACAAGTAACCCAGTTAGGATACTTTGCAGTTTCACAGTCACCCGGACAGCCTGAAAATGTGTTAATCTGATGAACACCTAATTTTTCTGCTAAAAGAACCGCTTTCCTTAAATCATCATCAAAACTCTTTGCAATTTCTTTATTTGGATGCACAGGGTTACCGTGACAGCTTAAAGCACTGATTTCTACATTATATTTTTTAAGAAGTGCCTTGAATTCCTCTAATGCTTTGTCGTCATTTAAAAGAATATCAGGATTTGCATGCGCATTACCAGGGTAACCGCCACAACCGATTTCAACCATTTCAAGACCTAAAGAAGAAAAATATTTTAACGCTTCTTCTAAAGATACGCTACCTAAAAGATTTGTAAGTACACCTAATTTCATTTTAATCTCTCCTTAAAAATTTTCTTTGAGCCAGTTGTAGCTACGTGTAATATCTTCAAGTCCTGTTGGTACAGGGTCATCGTTTTCTAAAATCACCCAATCGAGTCCGATTGCTTTAACACCTTTTACAACATCAAGTAAATCATTTTCACCTTCGCCTAATGCCATTGGTTTATGGTCTTTACCATCTTTTATGTGAATTAAAGCAATTTTGTCTTTTTTCTCTACAAGATACTCTGAATTCTTAATACCCGCACAGAAGCTCCAGTATGTATCAACTTCTAATTTACACTGTTCGCCGATGATATCCATTGCGGTTTTACCATCTTTCAAATCTGCAAATTCTTCTGTGTGGTTGTGGTAGTAAGTATTCATACCGATTTTTTCTGCTTCTTTATTAGCATTACCTAATACATCTGCAGTATTTTTTGCTTCTTCATAAGTAGAATGAGGCGCTCCACCAACACCTAAATATTTTGTGCCGAGTGTTTTGTGGAATTCTAAAGTTTTATTGAGATTATCGCCTTCAAATGCATCAAGACCTAAATGTGTACCAACTATTGTAAGACCTAATTCGTCACATTTATTTTTAAGAACTTCTGCAGAAATGCCCTGATAACCTGCAAACTCAACACCATCAAAACCTATCTCTTTAACCTTACCTAAAATTTCTAATAAATCGTTACCATTTTCGATATGGTCACGAACTGAATATAACTGAACTGCAAATTTCATATTTGTTACCTCTTAATCTTTAAAATATACCGGTGTACCGGTTTTTGCTGATTCATAAATTCCCTCGAGAATACGAGTAACACAAAGTGCCTGTCTTGGTGGTACCGGTAATTCTGTATCATTTAAAATACAGTTAACCCATTTTCTTGCTTCAACATCTTTAGGGTCGTCACATTTTATACCCTCAAAAAAAGCTGCACCACCATTTTCAAAGCTTGGTGTATCAATAACCTGTCGCTGATTTTTTATGTAGTTTATAACTACTTTATCAT
>JAFSBS010000423.1 GCA_017437165.1 Clostridia bacterium | reverse complement strand
GTAATGTCTATGTTTTTATTATCATTCACCACAAGCGCAGCAAGTACATTAAAAGGTGATGCAGATGGTAATGGTAAACTCTCATCAAACGATGCCTTGCTTATTTTAAGAGCAGCCGCAGGAATTGAAGACAATCTTTCAAGTGAAACAAAAACACTTTGCGATATTGACGGTGATGGGTATATTTCTCTTTTTGATGCAAGAAGAATTTTAAGAGCAGCCGCAGGTCTTACGAACCTTGAGCCAACAGGTAAGTTCAAGGGTTATACTGATAAAAATCAGATTTTTGCTTCACAAGAGGAAGCACTCACTTTCTTTAACACAAACCTCAACAATATTAAGTCTGAAAAATTCGGATTTACTGCAATGACGGATGTTGAAATGAAAGAATTTAAAGCGGATAAAATTACATTGTTGGGTCAGGAAGCAGAAAATACTGCATCTTTAATTGAGGGTATTTTTAATACAATCGGCAGTGACTCTGATGAAGAATATTATGTAACATATAATTCAAGTTCAACAAATAAAATGAGTGTTGAAGGTCAGTCTTACGTTACAAGACTTACTAATCAGGATGTTTTGGGTATGAAAGTTGAATTTGATGCAACCCGTCATCCTGAAAATGGTGGTATTATTACTATTACAGTTGCTATTCCTGACACAGAAAAAGTTGATATAAATGACTCGAGCTATATAAAAGTATTTAATTCAGAAAATCTTTTGGGTGCAACAGAAACTGCGCTTAATACAATACTTACTAAAGTTGCAGACGGTACAGAGGTTGTACATTATGAGAACGCAGTTTTAGTTGCAGAGTTTGAAGCAGCAACAGGTTATCCTGTAAGTTATTCAACTTCTTATGAAACAAAAGTTTTTGTTGAGAAAGCAAGCAGAAGTCTTTATACTTTTGAAGGACTCAGTTACAAAACCGAAAATAAAGTTAATTATATTGATTTCCTTTATGATTGATATTAAAAGGTGATGAATTATGAAGAAATATATTTTAGCGCTTGACCAGGGTACTACTTCTTCAAGAACGATTGTTTTTGATAAAAAAGGTAATATTGTTTCAAAAGCGCAATTTGAATTTACACAGATTTATCCGAAAAGTGGTTGGGTAGAGCATGACCCTTATGAAATATGGGAGAGTCAGCTTCATTCATTACAGGTTGCTCTACAGAATGGCAATATAAATCCCGAAGAAATTGCGGCGGTTGGTATTACTAATCAACGTGAAACAACTATTTGTTGGGAAAGAGATACAGGCAAACCTGTTTATAATGCTATTGTATGGCAATGCAGAAGAACTGCACCTATTTGCGAAAAATTAAAAGAAATGGGTCTTGAGCCTTATGTTAAAGAGCATACAGGTCTTTTGATTGATGCTTACTTCTCTGCAACAAAAATTAAATGGATTTTAGACAATGTTCCTGAAGCAAGAACTCTGGCAAATGAAAACAAACTTTGTTTCGGTACAGTTGAAACTTGGCTTATATGGAATCTTACAAATAAGCAGGTTCACGTTACTGATTACAGTAATGCGTCACGTACAATGCTTTTTGATATTGAAAAATTAGAGTGGGATGAAACTCTCTGTAATAAATTGGGTATTCCTATGAGTATGCTTCCCGAAGTTAAAGAATCGAGTGCTATATATGGGGAAATTGCAGATAATTTACCGGGACTTTCTTCACTCAAAGGTATTCCAATCGGTGGTGCTATAGGCGATCAGCAATCTGCACTTTTCGGTCAGGCTTGTTTCAATGCAGGTCAGGCTAAAAACACTTACGGTACAGGTTGTTTCCTTCTTATGAATACAGGTGACAAGAGAATTCACTCTAAAAACCAACTTATAGAAGGCATTGCGTGGGGACTTAATGGTAAAGTTACCTACGATTTAGAGGGTAGTGCATTTAATGCAGGTTCTGTTATAAAGTGGCTGCGTGATGAACTTCGTATGATTTCAGAACCTTCTGAATGTGACTTTTTAGCAGAAAGTGTACCTGACTCAAACGGTATTTATTTAGTGCCTGCTTTTACCGGTCTTGGCGCTCCTTATTGGGATATGTATGCCCGTGGTTGTATTGTAGGTCTTACCCGAGGTACAAACAGGGCGCACTTTGCAAGAGCAGTGCTTGAAAGTATCACATATCAGGTAACAGATTTAATAGATGCTATGTCAAAAGATAGTGAAATTTTAATTTCTGAAATTCGTGTAGATGGTGGTGCGTCCGTAAGTAACGTAATGCTTCAGATTCAGGCGGATATGTCAGGTACTAAAGTAAACAGACCTAAACTTGTCGAAACAACTGCTCTTGGTGCTGCTTATATGGCAGGTCTTGCAGTAGGTTTCTGGTCAAGTCTTGAAGAAATTGAAACTGACCGTGAAGTTGACAGAATCTTCATTCCAAATGTGAACACCGATAAACGCGAAAAAATGCTTAAGGGATGGCATAAGGCAGTCAAATGTTCAATGAATTGGGAAGAAGCTTGATGGCAAATTTGCGATATTTGTCATTTTACTCACCCACTCGCGTACCTTTGTACGCTACGGGGATTCGTAAAAAGCCAACTATCATCAAATTTGCACATCAATCTACGCTTGAATAGTAAATTGCGGTATTTGTCATTTTACTCACCCGCTAATGATAAATTGCGGTATTTGTTATTTTACTCACCCACTTGCGTATCTTTATACGCTACGGGGCATAAAAAACACGAACTAAATCACAAATACCACATCAATCTTGTTACGATACGCTACGGGGATTCGTAAAAAGCCAACTATCATCAAATTTGCACATCAATCTGGTTGAATGGTGAATTAGAAATCAGGTAAAAATTAAGGTACATCCTATCATTTAAAGTTTTCGTAAACTAAAAATGATAGGATGTTGTTCTTGTTATCTAATTCCTATTTCCTAATTCCTAATTCCTTTATTTTTTCTCTTGCAAATTAAAGGAAAATATGGTACACTATCTTTGATTAAGTATAACTTAAATTTAAAACCAGAGGGGATAGGTAAAATGAGAAAATCAAAGAAGATTATATCTTTAATTTTAGCAGTAGTAATGCTTTCTACCACATTTATGGTAGCGGCGAGTGCTGTTGAAAAGCAGGATGTAATTCCAAGTATTGTTGTTCCTGGTCTTTTCCAGAGTGAAACAAAGTATTATGAAGATGGAAAGCCAACAAAATTAGAAGCACCATTCTTTATGTCTGATACAATTGAAATTGTTGGTTTGGCACTTACAGAAGCACTTGTGCCTATAAGTAAATTACTTATTTCACAAGAAGATAAAGACCAACAAGCAGCAAAAGCGCTTGCATCTGTTTTAGGTGATACTCTTATGGGTAAACTGAAATGTGATGAAAACGGTCATTTTATAAATGACGTAAGAGCAACCAAATATTATGATTCATTTAACGATTTGAGTAAATACGATAAAGAATACATACTTGACCAGTTGCCGCTCAATAAATATATTGAAATGGCGGGTGAAGAAAACCTTTATGTTTTTTCTTATGCTTCTTTAGGCAATATGAAAGATACTGCACAGGAACTTTATGATTTTATTCAGTTCGTTAAAGAAGATTCAGGTTCAGATAAAGTTAATTTAGCGCCTGTAAGCCAGGGCGGGTCTGTTATGAATGCGGTTATGCAACTTTACAAAGACAACGGCAGAGCATTCAGTGAAGATATTAACAGAATAGTTTATGTTATTCCTGCCCTTGATGGTTCGCTTTTAGTTGGCGAAATTTACCAGTATGGTCTTCTTGATGATGATATTGAACTTTACAGTCAGATGATGCCTGCTCTTATGGGTGTTGACGAAATGGCAGGTTACCTTGTAAATATAGTTCTTCGTATTATGCCTAATGCAGACTTGAATGCGATTCTTGATACAGTTGCTTTTGACCTTGTCAATAATTATATGAAATATTCAACACTTCTCTGGGGATTAGTTCCATCCGTTAACTATGAACCTTGCAGAGAGATGTACTTAATGGATGACTCAATGGCAGTAATTCGTGAGCAGACAGATTGGTTCTATAATGCACAAAAGAATTCAGATGCAAATATAAAAGAAGCAGTTTCACAAGGGGTTAAAGTATTTGACATTGTAGATTACAACGTTCCGCTTTATGAAATTATTGATTCATGGGATGATGTAAACGCAGACGGTGTTATTCACCTTGATTCAACATCGATGGGTGCATACAGTGTTGGTGTAAATAAAACACTTCCCGAAGACTATGTGCGTACAGTAAACAACTGCACAAATCCTAATCACGACCATAGTGACCCAAGAAATATTGTAGATGCAAACACAGGTCTTCTTCCTTGTACAACATTCTACTTCTACAATCAGAATCACGAAAGAACAGGTTCAAACGATGTTATAATGAAACTTGTTTCTGAACTTCTTGTAGATGAAAACTTTACAGATGTTTACACTTATCCTGACAGATATCCACAGTTTAATGTCGGAAGAAACTCTAAAGGTTTTATGAAAGATCTCAATGAAGCAAAACAGTTAGATTTAACTTATCTTACAGAAGATGAAAGAGTAAGGCTTCAACACGCAATTGAACGTGGAGAAGCAGCGCTTGAACAAACCAATGTAGAT
>JAFSBS010000422.1 GCA_017437165.1 Clostridia bacterium | reverse complement strand
TTCATTCAAGAAGTTTCTTGGGTCAAGGTAATATTCAATTGCAGTCTTTGAAGCACTTACCCATGAAGACGCTTCCTGAATAACACCATCACATTTCGAGCAATTGCATTTTAAAGATGCGTCAACATTTTTTTCGATAAGTTGTTTATTATGCGGTGTATGCTCACCATTTACAGCATCTGCCCAATTAAGACCTGTTTTCATTGCTTTGAATTCCCAATCAGGATATTTTTTATGAAGGTCTAATAATAATTCGACATAAGATGCAGGGAAACCTGCATTATAAAGTGTATCTTCGTAACCCTCTCCTAATGTAACATACTTAAGAATTGCACGGGCATCTTCTAAATCGATACTACCATTTTTATCAAAATCAGCAACCTCTACCTGAGCATCTGTCATACCTTCAAGTTTGGCAACATAACGCATTGTTAAAAGTGCATCTTTTGTCGTAATTTCGCCATCACCATTAACATCGCCATTTTTCAATTCCAAAGCATAAGCGGTTATTGGTGTAAATGCGGGACATATTGAAATACAAGTTGCTGTAACCAACAACAAGCATAAAACTCTTATTATTCTTTTGTTCATATTATCACCTTGCTTCAACAAAAAAATCCATATACACGCATATAATAACATATTTCGCGTTTTAAGTCAAATTAACAAACTTTTTATAAAATGTAAAAGGATTGTTACAAAAAGTTGGCAACAATCCTTTTAATTAAAATTTTTCTATAAGTTTCTTAATTTCATTTTCGTTTGCGTTATTGCCGAAACAATATGAGTATGAATATAACGAAATACCTGAAAAACTATCGCTTAACTCAAGGTATTCGTATTGCCGTGATAATATATCATCACTTTCCTTCCATTCATTTTTTCCATCCCCGGCATTTTCATCTGTAACACCGCATTTATACGCAGCAAGTCCGTAGTAAAGTTTAACTTTTTCATTTTTCTCTACATTTAACCATTCATTGACAGTTTCCTTGAATGGCATAGTTTCATTTTCAAAACCAAAATAAACTTGTGGCATTATATAATCCACAAACCCTTCTTCACTACACCATAGTTTTACATCTGCGTATATTTTTTCATTCTTTTTGAAATTTGCCGACGGACTTACACCGAATAAAAGATTTTCATTATAACTTTTCACAAGATTATAAACCGATGAAACAAGCGAAGATATATTATTTTTACGCCATACCTCTAAAGATAAATCACCATTATTTTCTTTATATTCATTGTAAATGCCACCATCATTTATATCGTCACATTCAGGGTAGAAGTAATCGTCAAACTGCACACCTTTAATATTATAATTTTCTAACAATTCCCGTACACCCGAAAGTATTACTTTTCTCGCTTCTTCATCAGCAGGATTATAAAACAACCCTTTTTCACAGATAATAAGACTACTTAAATCTTCATCTTCATTATACAGAATTCTGGCAGGATTATTTTTATTAAGTAAACTTATATTATTTTCATAAGAAATTCTTAAAGGGTTCACCCAGGCATGAACATCTATGTTGTATTCATCTGCAATTTCAATAAAAACAGATAAGGGGTCAAATTCAATTTCGTCCCCTTCTGTTTCCACAATATATTTTGAAGTCGGAAAAATTGATGATTTATACAAAGCATCGCTAAAACATCTTACCTGATAAAAAACTGTATTAAAATTACTATTACTTAAATTTAAAATTATCTCTTTTACATTTTCTCTGTATTCTTCTTCAGATTTTCCTTTGCAGATATCTGAAATTTCATAAAAACTTAGCCACATACCACGCATTTCTTTATTTTCTTTTACCTTTACTTCTGCCTGTATATCACTAACCTTTTCAGGTTCACCTGAAGATTTAAGACAAGAAGTTAAACTCAATATAAAAATTGCTGCAAATAAAACCGCTAATTTCTTCAAAAAATTCACCGCCTGTATAAAGTCAGGGTTAACCCTGTACTATAAATTATACAAGCGGTAATCAAAAATTATTCAATTATTCATCATTA
>JAFSBS010000421.1 GCA_017437165.1 Clostridia bacterium | reverse complement strand
GCATTTTATTCTGGAAATAGGTAATTCTATCAAAATTACCATGTGTATCTCCTGTTATGTAGTACATTTAATCACTCCATTTGAAGTTACATTATTACCGTTTTTTCACTCCATTGTAATCATTTTCTAAATAACTGTAATACTCACGGACTGCAAAATACTCTTTATATCTGTTTAACTTGTTGTAAAAGATAAAACCTGCAGGTATATCCTCGAATTTTTTGTACGGTGGTTTTTTGCTGTAAGTAATTCCATCTTCATAGCAATACATTCCAAGTTCGTCAACAAGAAGTGATAGTTTATTTTCTATAAAATCTTTATCTTCATACGAAAGGTCTTCTCTTACAACCAATTTAACCTCATAGTCTGCTTTTCTTGTATTCTCTACCGTATCCAACACCGAACTATGCTCATAAATATAATCGTCACCTATACAAACACCATCAGTACATTCCCATTCAAAGCGACCAGATTTCACTTTACCGGTAATCCATAAATTCACATTTTTTAAAACTTTACCCGGTGCATTATATTCAATTTGTCTTTCAACAAAAAATTTAAAATTACCTTTTAGTGTTATCAAATCGCCATCTTCATTTCTAAAAACAGAAATAATATCATAATCTGGTAAAGCTATGGCATTTATTAGTTCGGGACATTCTTTGAATTCAGCGTTATTCATTAACTCATCAAATTTATCGTTTAAATCATCAGGATTTTCATATTTTATTTTAACCGGAGCGTTGTTATACGCTCTTATTTCACCATCAATTTTTGAAACAAAATCTGCTTCTTTAAGAATTTTGGCCCATCTGAATGTTTTATCACAATTATCCCTTCCGGACTCCACAAAAATTTCATTTACCAAGCTGTAAACGTCTTTTCTTACACATAAGTGATTACCAAAATCAAGATAAATATGTTCCCAACCATCAGGCAAAATCGTCTCACGACCACTACCACCAATTACAATAGTACTTGCCGAAGCAGATTCGTTTCTTTTTGGACCATTGAAATATGCACCTTCAAGCCCTTCAGGAAATAATTCTTTAAGTAAACTATACGGTGTTTCTTCATTAGTATAATCAATATAAAAATGCTCACCATTTTTCTTGAGAAACTCAAGTGTACCAGAAGGACCCATAGCACCTGGTTCAGACTCAAAAAACACTACCACATCTTTAAAAAGTTCTTTTGATAATTCATCTTTTTTCTTGAAACTAATCTTCGGCAGAAATTTAATAATAACCCAAGTTGACGGTCTTACTTTTTCATTATCAAAATCATCAGAATAGTAGCAGTTTAATTCGCACGTATCCTGTGGCTCGTACCACAAACCATATCGGTCTAAAATCTCAACGAACTCTTCTTCTATGTGGTCGGCAACCTTAACATCAAGGTTAATAAATCCGAGCGAAACAGTCTCTAAAAATTTTATAAACTCTTTGTCATTCTCTTCAAGTAGCATCTCCTTATACTCTTCGTAAGAGTCAAACTCTGTTTTGTCGAGATACACTTTATAATCATCTTCATCGTAGCCGTTTTCTTCTAAAACATTGGTATTTCTTGCTATATAAAGCTTACCCTCTAAAGAGATATCATCCCAATCCATCTCATAAACACCCATACCGAAAACCTCTGCCAGGGTTGAATCATATTTCATTTTAAAAACACTGTTTTCATTTAATTCTTCGTCCGTTTTATAACAGTGATATTTAGCTTTTATATGCTCTTCTTCAAAATATTTTTTCAATTCATCATCCTTGTAATATTGGTCTGCATAGCACTCCTCTTTAAAATGAATGCTTACATCTTTCCACATCCCCCATTTTTCACAAAACGCAATAAGTTCTTCCGCAAGATATTCTTGATTTTGTTTACTCAATTCGTTCATTCATTTTCTCTCCTTTGTTACTTTATGTTTATATTATAGCAACAGCTTTCTCGGTAAACCCCGAGTTTTTATTTGTTATAATGGTTCCAGAGATTTTGAAAACATTGTATTTTTTGTTTCCTCTCTTTCTTTGTGTTTTTATAATACCATACTTATTTTGTTGTTCCCATTGACATTTTTGAACGTTGTTTGTATAATTAAAAAGAATAAATGTCAAAAATATTGACATAACTAAAAGAGGTTAAAACAATGGAAAAGATTTATAATTTAGATTACAGCAAAATCAAAGAAAATTTAAAGAAGGCACGAAACGCACAGAACAAAACGCAGGATGAGGTTGCAGAAGATATTTACCTTGGTTCAAGAACAACTATATCTAACTGGGAAAACACCAACAACAACCTGCTACCAAGCTTACCCTTAATGGTGCATTTATGCAATTACTATGGTGTTGATATGGATTACATTTTAGGCAAATCAACCATTAAAACTAATAACATAAAAGCAATAAGCGAAGCTATTAATCTTTCGCCTGAAAACGTAAAGACTTTATATAACGACACTTTTACAAACAGGTTTTTAGATTTGCTTTTAAGCTCAGAAAAATATAACAAGCTGATAGAAAAAATCCACCAGCTTGTTAACTTTTCACTTTATGATGACACCCTTGATAAGCACTTTACAGAAAGTGCTGTTAAGAAAATTAATAATGCTTTAAAAACTTATTATAACCAAACCTATTATTTTGATACCACCGCGAGTAGTTTCAGTAAATATCTGGAAGCCGAACTAAAAATCAAAGACTACGCTTCGATTCAGGATTTTGCAAATGACACTTATCTTAAGCCCTGGGACTACTCAAGAATGGCTGGTTTTGAAGAAAAAAAGAATGTGCAAAAAGAATACGAGGTAACAATGGATATAGCTGAAACAGTTATAAAAATTGAAACCCAGAAAAGATACAGAGATATTGCAAGACATGATATTACAATGCTATTCACAGAAGTAATAAATGACATTATAAAAATGGAACAAGAAAAATTTGCAAATGGCAGGTATATTGGTTATATGTAAAAACTAAGATTTTGAATTTTTGGATATATAATAAACGAACTTAGTGATTAAAACTAAGTTCGTTTATTTATATGCTTTATATTTTCTTATACAAAATCAATTTTTAGTAAAGTTGGATTCTACACATTATATTACTTTTTCCAGGGAATTTCTTCACTTTTTATTTCACGTTTTGTTTTTTCTTCATATATATGAAATTTTCCTTTTTCGTAATCAGACAAACTGCATAATTCTCTATCTACCAAGCCATTATCAGTAGCAATATAATCATGCATTACCCCGTGAACCTTGTAAAGTTTAATCCCCGCAAATTTATTAAAATCAGTGATATATGCGCAATTTTCTGACTTAGGCGGTTCTGGTTTTGTTTTTTCTTTTTCCACTAGATTACTTTTGTGTGTCGCACTTTCATTGTTCTTATTCGTAGCATCGCCGTATTTATGCATATAATCTTTTTTAGAAGAAGCTGAATTATCTTTTTTCTCTATAAATACAAATTTCAACAATACAAAAATGATAATTATAACAAAAATCGAAGTAACTAAAACTGATATAATATTTTCAAGAATCCATAAAAATGCGGGAACAATTACTAAAGAAGTCAAAGCAGCAAACGCAAATTCTTTTAACATAAATTTATATTTAGATTTGTAAATTAAAATCATATTTAAAAGTAACGATATACCAAGAATAGTTCCTGATATCAAATAAATTCCACTTAAAGTTTAATTGCTAATATTATTATAAATATTTAATACAACTTCTTGATTTTCTTCGCTAATTCTTATTAATCTAAAAATGTTTCCACTAACTATCAAAATTGTTATTATAGAAAAAATAGAACAAACCAAACTAAACATTGAAATAAATTGTTTAAGTTTCTTTTCGTTTTTTATATAATTAAATATAATAATGCAAAAGTTTATGAAGAGTAAAACCACAATTAAATATAGCATAAGTCCTTGTGATAAAACATTTGTTGTACCGTCACTAAACTTACCAAATACACCAACAATACCATTTGTTTTCAACAATTCGATTTGTTGGTGATATCCATTTTCCAAAATAAATTTGATCAAAGCAATTATACCAGTCATAAAAGAAATAAAAACTATAATAATCGGAGTAAGATGACCCAAACTATTAAAAGTATCAGTTTTAAAGTTTTTTATTGAAAAAATCAAATTATTTTTTAAATCCTTTAAATATTTAAACATTTAAACAGACCTTTCTCTTAACCACATTTTTAATAAGCAATTCTCCAAGTAAAAGTTGAAAGAATGTTTACAATTTCTTTTTCTTCTTGAGTTGTAAAAGTACCATCAGGAGAAGTTGCAATTATTGCAACTGGTGCAGGATATTTCCAAGATAGAACATCCCAATAACCTTTACCTTTATATTGTTTTATACCAGAATGTTCTGACACATAAGATTTTGGAACTACAGTATACATAGTACCACCATCATACTCTATTAATTCACCTGTTTGTGAAAGCATATCATAGTATCCATACACTTCCATTTTAGCCACTGTGAACTCCCCTAAACTTGAAAAGTCACTACCTTGTATTTTTCCCGGCATAAATGTTGCTGGTTTTACAGATGTTAATTTGGCTTCTTCTAATCTATAACCACCACCGTAATTAGCAGCACTAAATCCATCAGCTGTAGCTGTTTCAACAAATCTTATTACTACACCACGTTCATTTTTTATTGATATAATTTCTTCACCTAAATCTTTAAATGTTTGTTCATTAATTGTCCAATTATCTGGATAATTAAAACTAAAAATAGGTGCCGTTAATTTATATTTATGCGCACGTTGTGTTTCGCAAACATTTTTATACATAGAATTTTGATTTTTAGTTACAGTAGACGTTGATATCTCTGTTGTTGATGGTTCAGTTGGTTTATTCTCCCACACCTTTTCCCAGAACGGCTTAAGTTCGACTTTGAATATTTCCATTTCATACAAATCATCGTCAATTACTGGTATTTGTACGATAATATTACCACTTATACAAGGTGAAATCGCAAGTGCGAGTTTTCCATAATACTTTTCTTCAGTTTCCAAAGTTTTATCGTGAAGTGCTATTTCACCATCTGCAGTTGCTTCAACACCTAACCCAAGTTCAGCACCAGAGCAATCATAGAACAATGTTGTTAATGATAAAATAACACCTGCTTTTGCACTGCCTGTTGCTTTTGTTCCTGTAGTACATTCGACACCACCAGAACTTAATTCACCATTATTTATTTCTTTTACAGAGCCATCTTTACTTGTATATACAAATCCGTTTTTACTTGTTTGTGTTATATCTATTGAAGTACCAATTTCACCAGCAATACCAGCTTCAAATTCTAAATTAGCACCTACTTCATTAGTTAAAACAATTGGAACAGGTCCAGCCATAATTTGAATATTGGGTAACTGTTTACTGAATAATTCTTTTTCAAATTCTTTCTCATATGAAGCACCACAACCAATTAAAATATGACTTTGAATTTCATCATTTGCAGTTAAACTCCAAGTTATTTCATTATTTTCGATATCTATTTTTAATTCCAACCAAACTTTAGCACTTGCATTACCTTGAAGATGAACTATTCCATCAATTTCTTCATCAAATTCAATCTCAAATAAGTTTTTACACTTTCCATTATCATCG
>JAFSBS010000420.1 GCA_017437165.1 Clostridia bacterium | reverse complement strand
TTCCGTATTGCTGTAAATGATGGCGGAGCTTATTACGATTATTCAAAAGATGCAGTTACTGAAATGTTGGCAGACTATCTTAGTCCTAAAATTGCTGCACTTTTAAGAGAGGCTGAATAATTATGGCTGAGTATTATTTAATATCTCAACTGCCTTCTTTAGATGGACTTTCAGAAAATGTTCCTATGCCTATTACTGAGGAGCGTTTTAATGAACTTTGTGAGCGCTTTTTAAGTAAAAAATCACAGGAGCAACTTAGAAAACTTACACTTATGCCACCAAGGGATTATGAAAAATCAGAGTCTTCTTTAGTGGAAGCGTGGAATGATGGTGAACGCAAATTGCGTCTTACTCTTGCAAAAGTCCGTGCAGATAAAATGAAAAAACAGTTTGAGATGAATGAAAACTCGGTTTCTCCTTTGCTTCAACAGGCAGTGCGTGAAGCGATAGAAATTGAAAACCCGATGGAAGCAGAAAAATTCCTTAATAAATACAGGCTGGAATTTTTAGAAAGTTTAAGACCAATGGACTCCTTTTCAGAAGATTTTGTTTTCTATTACGGGCTTAAATTAAAGTTGATTTCGCGCATCAAACAGTTTGACCAGGAAAGTGGAGAAACTGCATATAAGAATATTTACAGCTCCATTATAAATGGAGAAAGATTGGAGGTTATATGATGACCGAAAATATAGGTAAGGTTGTAAGCGTTAATGGTAACCTCGTCTCAGTAAGGTTTACAGGCGATGTTTCCATGAACGAAATTTGTTATGTTAAAGTAGATGATGTTAAACTCAAAAGTGAGGTTATCCGTATAAAAGGGGATATCGCACAGATTCAGGTTTATGAAATGACAGGCGGTATTAAATGCGGTGACGATGTTGAATTCACCGGAGAAATGTTATCTGCTCAGTTAGGTCCCGGTCTTTTAGGTCAGGTTTATGACGGACTTCAGAATCCGTTGCCTGTTTTAGCCGAGCAAGCAGGTTGGTTTTTAGAGAGAGGTATTTATGCCGATGGCTTAAATGCCGAAAAGAAATGGGAATTCACACCAACTGCAAAGCCCGGAGATACTTTAAAAGCCGGTGAATATATAGGTACCGTTCCCGAAGGACCGTTTACTCACAAAATATTTATTCCTTTTAACTTGCTTGGTACTTACACAGTAAAATCAATCAATGAAAAAGGCGAATATACAGTAAATGAAACAATTGCAGTAGTAACAGATGAACGTGGCAAAGAAATTCAGATTTCAATGGCATTCAGATGGCCTGTAAAACGTGCAGTTAAATGTTACAGCGAAAGATTAGCACCACAGGAAACAATGGAAACAAAGGTGCGTCTTATAGACTCATTCTTCCCTGTTGCAAAGGGTGGAACATACTGTACACCCGGTCCTTTCGGTGCAGGTAAAACAGTTTTACAACACACAACATCAAAATATGCCGATGTTGATATAGTTATTATTGCTGCTTGTGGTGAACGTGCAGGTGAAGTTGTTGAAACTCTTACAGAGTTCCCAGAATTAACTGACCCTAAAACAGGTCGTTCACTTATGGAAAGAACAATTATTATCTGTAATACTTCATCAATGCCGGTTGCATCGCGTGAAGCATCAGTTTATACTTCAGTAACACTTGCAGAATATTACAGACAAATGGGTCTTCATGTTCTTCTTCTCGCAGACTCAACTTCTCGTTGGGCACAGGCTTTAAGAGAAATGTCAGGTCGTCTTGAAGAAATTCCCGGTGAAGAAGCGTTCCCTGCTTATCTTGAATCATATATTGCAGCATTCTATGAAAGAGCAGGTTATGTTCGTTTACCTGATGGTAGTACAGGTTCTGTTACAATTGGCGGTACCGTGTCGCCTGCGGGTGGTAACTTTGAAGAACCGGTTACACAGGCAACTCTTAAAGTTGTTGGTGCATTCCATGGTCTTTCACGTGAACGTTCAGATGCCAGAAAGTACCCCGCAATTGACCCACTTATTTCGTGGTCTAAATATAAGACAGTTACTGATTCTAAAAAATCAGCATACTGTAAAAATATTCTTCTTAATGGTGACGAAATCGGCTCTATGATGAAGGTTGTAGGTGAAGAAGGTACTTCACTTTCTGACTATCAGGTTTATTTAAAAGCAGAAATGCTTGACGCAGTTTATCTTCAACAGAACTCATTTGATTTGATTGAAGCAAACTGCACAAGAGAACGTCAATGCTATGTTACAGATAAACTTATTCGTGTTCTTGGTAGTGAATATGTTCTTGATAATAAAGATGATGCACGTAGTTTCTTTAACCGTATGCGTCAGAAATTCATTAACTGGAATTATACAGAGTTCGAAAGTGAAGCGTTTAAAAATGCAGAAAAAGAAATTGATGAAATGTATAACGAAGGTAAAGGTGCTATAAGCTCGGAAGCAGAACTTCTTTTAAAGGAGAGTGAGTGATAATGGGAAAAATATATAACAGAATTGAATCAATTACAGGTAACGTTATCACTGTAAAAGCTGAAGGCGTGCGCTATAATGAATTAGCACAGATAAATACACAGTTTGGTAAGTCACTCGCTCAGGTTAATAAAATTGACGGTGATACAGTTTCTTTACAGGTGTTCGCAGGTGGTCAGGGTGTTTCTACAGGTGACGAAGTTCGCTTTTTAGGTCAGGAAATGCGTGTATCATTCAGCGAAGATTTATTAGGTCGTATTTTTAACGGTTCAGGTGAGCCAAGAGATAAAGGCCCTGCTCTTACAGAAAATATGAAACCAATTGGTGGCCCGTCTGTTAACCCTACAAAGCGTATTCTCGCTAACAGAATGATGAGAACCAATATCCCTATGATAGATATGTTTAACACATTGGTTGTTTCACAGAAACTTCCTATTTTCTCAATTTCCGGTGAGCCTTATAACCAACTTCTTGCTCGAATTGCTTTACAGGCAGAAGCAGATGTTATTGTGCTTGGTGGTATGGGTCTTAAATACGATGATTTCCTTTACTTTAAAGAAGAACTTTCAAATGGTGGCGCTTTAAGTAAGACAGTTATGTTTATTCATACTGCTTCTGACCCTACTGTTGAATGTATGATGATTCCTGATATGTCACTTGCAGTTGCAGAACAATTTGCTTTACAGGACAAGGATGTATTAGTGCTTCTTACAGATATGACAAACTTCGCAGACTCAATGAAAGAAATTGCGATTACACAGGAGCAAGTTCCGTCTAACCGTGGTTATCCAGGTGACCTTTATTCTCAACTTGCTTCACGTTACGAAAAAGCGGTTGACTTTGCAAACTCAGGTTCTGTTACAGTTCTTGCAGTTACTACAATGCCCGGTGACGATGTTACTCACCCTGTTCCTGATAATACAGGTTATATTACAGAGGGTCAGTATTATCTCAAGGGCGGAAGAATTGAGCCATTCGGTTCACTTTCACGTCTTAAGCAGAATGTTAACAGTAAAACCCGTAAAGACCACCGTATCCTTATGGATTCAATGATCAGATTATATTCATCTTACAAAGAAACAATCGAGAAGAAAAATATGGGCTTCTCAATGAACCGTTGGGATGAAAAATTATTGAAATATGGTGAACTTTTCGAAAATAAACTTATGGATTTGTCAGTTAACTTGTCACTTGAAGATTCACTTGATTTAGGTTGGCAGATTTTAGCAGAGTGTTTTGAAAAGGATGAAACCGGAATTAAGTCAGACCTTACAGATGAATTCTGGCCTGTAAAATAAGGTTAAAGAATTCTATCAAATAAAGTAAGGAGGACAGAGTTTTGGCAAAAATCAAATTAACCAAAAACGAGTTAAAGGTACAAAAAGATGCTCTTAAAATGTACCGGAGATATTTGCCTACACTGACACTTAAAAAGCAACAGCTTCAATCAGAAATAAGAACTATTGAAGCAAAAGCAATTGCAGTAAGACAAGAAAGAGAAAATTTAGAAAAAGGTTTTTCTTCGTGGATTGCTGTTTTTAGTGAAGAAAGTGCTTTTCCTGATGGAATAATTACCGTTAGTAACATCCGTAAAGGTGTTGGAAACATTGCAGGTGTTACAATCCCTACTTTTGAAGGTGCGGATTTTGGGAGAGGCGACTATGATTTATATGAAACACCGCTTTGGGTAGATATTGCCGCAAACCATATGGAAAAAGCAATGTCGCTTGATTTAGAGGCGGAAGTGTTAGATGAACAAGTAAGACTTTTAGAAAAAGAACTTCTTTCTACTTCACAAAGAGTTAACTTGTTTGAAAAGGTTAAAATTCCCGAAACAGAAGAGAACATTAAAAAAATATCTATTTATATGGCAGACCAGCAGGTAAGTGCGGTTGTGCGTTCTAAAATTTCAAAACGCAAAATTGCAGCCCGTGACGAAGTATCTTCAGAAATGGAGGTTCAAGCGTTATGATAGTGCCTATGAAAAAAGTCTCCTTTATGATTATGGGAGACAAGAAAAAAGATACGCTCAAAAAACTTCGTAAATTAGGAATTCTTCATATTGAAATAACAGAAGGTTCTGGGAAAAAATTAGAAGAATTAAAAGAACAGATTACTTTACTCGAAAGTGCTATTTTCAGTGTAAGTGAAAAGAAAAATAAAAATATTGAAATGAAAGATGCATCTAAGGATGAAGTTCTCACAATTTCAAAAGAAATTTATTCACTTACAGAAGAAAAGAAAACTTGTCTTAACGAAAAAGTAACATTAAGTTCTGAACTTGAGCGAATTAAAAAATGGGGTGGAATTGACCCCGAAGTTATTGCTGATTTAAGTGAAAAAGGTGTTGAAGTTTCTTTTTATGAAATGCCACCATCCGAATATGAAAATTTAGGTGAATCAGTAAAAACAGTGAGTATGGAAAAAACTAAGAATTCAGTTAAATTCCTTTTAGTAAAATCAGGAATTGAAGGTGAAGACGAAGTTATTGACTCACTTAAGAATTACAAATTTGAATTACCGAAGATTTCAAATCAGGAGATAACTTCAAAAATTGAAGAAAAAACTAGCCGTATTGCAGAAATTGATGAAAAAATTTCTTCTTATGCAAGTTTTGCGAAAAGTATGAAGAACGCTATTAAAACTTGTGAAAAAGAAATTGAATTTGAAGTTTACAATACTGGTATGGCAGACGAAAGCGTATCTGCTGACGGAAATGTTTCTATTGCATATTTTACAGGATATGTTGAAGAAGAAAATCTTCCGAAAATTAAAGAAACCGCTAAAGAAAATTCGTGGGGACTTTTAGTTAGTGACCCTACTGAAGAAGATAATGTGCCAACAAAACTTAAAAATAATAAGTTTGTAAGTCTTATTTACCCGTTGACAGACTTTTTGGGTACCGTGCCGGGGTATTTTGAATACGACATTTCAGGTTGGTTTTTAGGATTTATTCTTATTTTCTTCGGTATTATATTTGGTGACGGTGTTTACGGACTTCTTTTAACAGTGGTTGCTGCCACATTGATTATAAAAAACAAAACTGCAAAAAAACCAACTAATCCTACAAAAGAAGGCTACATTTTTGATGCTTGGTATTATGATGATGTAATATTTGATTTTGATACAAAAATTACTGAAGATATAACTTTAACAGCTAAATGGATTGAGCATTCTGAAACAGATAAAGATGAACAAAATTTTATCGTAAGATTTGATACTAAAGGTGGTAATACGTTAACTTCAATAGTAGTCAAAGAAGGAATGTTACTTGATAAACCTGCTAATCCTACAAAAGATGGATACGAATTTGTTAGTTGGCAATTAAATGGTGTTGATTTTGATTTTACTAACGAAATTACATCTGATATTACTTTAATAGCTACTTGGAAAGAAGTAAAAAAACCAGAAAATAATAAACCAGTAACACCTGCTCCAAAGCCAACTGTTAATGTAAGCGGTGTTAGTATTTCTAAATCATCATTAAATTTAAAAGTTGGTGACAGCGATACTTTAACTGCTACTATTAGTCCTGATAATGCTACAAATAAAACTGTT
>JAFSBS010000419.1 GCA_017437165.1 Clostridia bacterium | reverse complement strand
AACAACTCAAAGTAATATAAAGGTTGATTCACAAGGTACAAATGAAAATCCGACAACAACCCTGAATGAAACAACAACTGAAAATTTAACCCAAAATACTTCTGTCGAAGCTCCAAAAACAACAGGAAAAAATACAGTAGTCAATTCTCAAAATACAAACGAAAAAAATACTGATAATACAACAATAATCATTATTTCGGTTGTTGCTGTAATAATTATTGCAGGAGCAATAGCAGTAATTGTAATTAAAAAGAAAAAACAGGGCAATCAGGGGACGGTTCTATGATTGACACCAAAAAGCCTTGATTTTTTCAGTTTCAAGTAGTAAGTGTGCAAGTTGCAAGTAAAATAAACAAAAACTCAGTTAATTGATTTTCGGGTCAGTGAACTGAGCTTTTTCTTTGCGTATTCTAATTCCTAATTCCTAGTTCCTGATTCCTAGTTCCTAATCCCTAATCCCTAGTCCCTAACATCTAACCACACTTTTTTATTGACATAAACTGACATTTATGGTATATTTAGAATGATAAATTATTAACAGATATTCGTGGTATTTTGTTGAAATTTTATGCAGAAATAACAAACGAGGTGCGGTATGCAGTTTTTAGAATCGTTAAAAAAATATGGGTGTAATATTGATGTCGGTCTTGATAGAATGAAAGGCAAAGTTGACTTTTATAAGCGTCTTCTTTTTAAATTTCCTGAAGTAATTGAAGAGAATGAATTTCGTTCTCTTATAGAGTCAAACGAGATTGACAGAGCGATTGAAAGAACTCACTTAATCAAAGGTGTTACAGCAAATCTTTCAATCGATTCACTTTGTAACAGTTACACAAAAATTGTAGATTTTTTAAGACAAGGAAACCCACAAGCAGCACTTGAGGAATTTGACAAAATAGAAAATTTACAAAAAGAACTTGTTGATTTTATAAAAAATAATGCAGTTTGATTTTTATTTTCTGTAAAAATCAATTATACATAAGGAGCGAAAAATTGTGGCAGAAGAGAAAAAAAGATTATTGATAGCAGATGATAGTTTCATTGACAGAGAAATACTTCATCATATTTTAGAAAATCATTTTGAAATTACAGATGCTAAAAATGGTTATGAAGCACTTGATATACTTACAAAGAAAGAAGTTAAATTTGATGCAATGCTTCTTGACGTTGTTATGCCCTTAATAGATGGTTTTTCTGTTTTACAACTTATGAAAAACAATGGAATTACAGGTATTCCGATTATTATGATGACTGCAGAGGCAACTAAAGAGAACGTTCGTCGTGCAGCAGAATTCGGTATAACTTCATTTGTTTCAAAACCATTTGACGGCGAAATGGTTTTAGAAAAAGTGCATACACTTCTTGACATTGAACCGCGTAACACTAACGTTTACAGTGTACCTTTAAAAGAATTTGATATAAATGATACTAATATTTTTATAGGCAGACTTACAGGTGTTTATAAAGATTATTTGAAGAATAAAGGTGTAAGTGATGAAAAGTTCAAACGCGTTTCAGAACTTACAAGAATTCTTATGACTGAGTACGGGTCACAATTTGTAGGCGATGAATATGAACCTGCAAAAATCAATATGATTACAACTGCGGCGTATTTTTATAATATTGGTTATATGACTATTCCTGACAGATGTATTGACTTCCCAAAAAAGAATGAAAGCGATTACAGAATGTTCCAGAAACATACAACAGCGGGTGCTAAATTTGTAAGGTTAAATACAGCACCAAGTTGTGCATACTTTACGGCAGTATGTACTGATATTTGTATGTATCACCACGAAAGAGCAGACGGAACAGGTTTCCCGCATCAGCTTACAGCAGAAGAAACTCCGATTCATGCACAAGTTTGTGCGTTTGCTATGCAGTTCGATGAAATTTTCTGTAAATTAGATGATTTTACAAGACAGAACTTCAATATTGCAATAAGTCAGTTAGCGGTTGATACCGGTGCGTTCTCTGAAGAAATTTATAAATTGGCAAGAGAATGTAAAGGTACTATTACCGATTTCTATATAAACAGATTTGCACAAGGCTAATAACAAAAAGTCGGTGATTAAAATGAAAAGTTTGAAAACCCGAAGAATCATAGGGGTAATATCATTAATTATAGCTGTTATTACAGCAGTGGTCACAATAACCTGGTTTATTAACGAGTTTAATCAAATGGTGTACGATGAAAGAGCGTATCATTTAGAAGAAACCTCTGCTCAGTTAACTGAAACGGTTGACGCTATGATAGATGAACATTGGTATTTGTTGAGTATGATATCTATAAGATACTCAACCTTTGATTCCTTTGATACCGAAGATTGTATTGAAAGCATTTCAAAACTTGAAGAAAGACTTGAAAATAAAAATCTTATATTTGGAATTGTCGATAAGAACGGTAAGGTTTATACTTCGCACGAAACAAAGTTTAATTTACACGGTTTAGTTTTGTCAGACGAGGAAAGACAACTTACCATTACAAACAAAGTAGGCGATGACGATACATATTATATGACATTTCTTGCTAAAAATGATGAGGATGTTGTTTTGGCAGATGGTAATGTAATAACTCACTCTGTTCTTTATGTTGATTTGACTGAATATTCAAACGTGTTTCATAATAATGCTTATAATAATGAAAATATAGTTTGCATAAGAGATGAAAACGGTAAGAATATTTATACAGAAAAATCCCAATTTGAGTTTTTCGACAGTTTTGACTATGAAGAAATTGCTTCTCATGTAACGAGAAAGAATGGTCATACCTTAGAAGAAATAATCGAGAGAATTGGTAACAAGCAAAGTACGGTTACTTCTTTGAGTGTTCTTGATGAAGAAGGTATTTATTTCCTTGTTGTTCAACCAATGAAAACGAATAACTGGAATTTGGTAATGATAATACCTGAGCAATTTGCAAGTGCACAAACAATAGATTTTGCAGGTGCGATAGGTGATACAGCTATTTTAATAGGTGTGTTGTTAGCGAGTCTTACATTAGGTATATATATTTATCTTGTAAAAAACAGAAACACAAAACAATTAATTGAACAAGAACGTGAATATTCAAAAGCCCTTGCAGCTTCAGCAGAAGAAGCAAAAAATGCAAATATGGCAAAAACTAAATTTTTGTCACATATGTCTCACGATATAAGAACACCTATCAACGGTATTATAGGTATGATAGGTAAAGCTGAAAAAAATATTGAAAGTCCTGAAGTTTTAAGGGATTGTCATAAAAAAATAAGAATGGCGGCAGAACATCTTTTAGGGCTTATAAACGATATTCTTGATATAACAAAACTTGAAACCGGTTTAAATGAAGAAAAAGATGAGCCATTCCCTATGAGTTGTATGCTTGATACTTGTTGTTCAATTATTCGTGGTCAACTCGAAGGTAAAGACGTTGAATTAAAAACGGATTTCACAAATATTCAGCACGATGGCGTTATCGGTAATAAATTACACATTCGTCAGATTCTTCTTAACATTTTGAGTAACGCAGTAAAATATACCGACAATGGTTACATTTATTTCAAATGTGATGAACTTGCGTTTGATGAAAATAAAGCCACATACAGATTTGAAATAACGGATACCGGTATAGGAATGCACAAGCATTATCTTGAACATATTTTTGAACCGTTCTCAAAAGATGAAATAGAAGACAGAAAATACCGTATTGGTACAGGACTTGGTATGTCAATTGTTAAAAACAATGTTGACAAATTAGGTGGTGAAATCACCGTTGACAGTAATCTCGGTTTAGGTAGTACTTTTATTGTAGTTTTAACATTAAAAACAACAACTTTAGAGGTTGTTTGTGATGCGGTAAAAGAACGAGTAAAGTCTGCAGAAGATGTGTCCGGTATGAAAGTTCTTTTAGTAGAAGATAACGAACTCAATATTGAAGTCGCTTTAATGCTTTTAGAAGATGCCGGTGTAAAAGCAGATGTTGCTAAAAACGGTAAAGAGGCAGTTGAAAAATTCCTTGCTTCAAATATAGGTGACTACGACCTTATTCTTATGGATGTTATGATGCCTGTTATGAATGGTTATGAAGCTACGATTAAAATAAGAGAGTCAGACCACCCGGCTTCAAAAACTATTCCTATTATTGCACAGACTGCAAATGCATTCCAGGAGGATATCAAAAAGGTTAAAGATGTTGGTATGAATGCTCACATTTCTAAACCGATTGATGAAGAAAATCTTCTTAAAGTTTTGTCACAGTTTAAAAAATAAGATGTGAAAGAGTGTAGTATAAACTGCACTCTTTCTATTATTTTCATATTGAAATAGAATTTGTTTTGTGTTATAATAAAATGAATTATTTTGTTCGTAATATTTGAAAGGAGTTCAGCGATGATAAGACCAAATAATCAGAGTTGCTATCTCTATTTTAAAGAATGTACTAAAGATTTCGGTTCATATAACGTAATTGAAAATTATGGTAATATGATTAGTCATAAAAAATTCTTGAAAGATGTCGATGCTATTGCGGGGTATCTTGATAAGAATAATATTAAAAAGGGCGATGTTGTAACTATTTTTCTCCCGAATATTCCACAATGCTTTGCGGCATTTTATGCAGTTAATAAAATTGGTGCTGTTGCAAACATTGTGCATCCGTTGATGACACCAAATATTTTAGAAGAAATTTTAGAAAAAACAAAATCAAAAGCGATTTTTGTTTACGATATGATTATGGACCCTTGCAAGTACGTGCTTGATAAGTTTGAGGGTATTACAATTGTTTGCAGTACCTCTGACTATGTAAGTACAGTTGCAAAACCTGTTTTTAAAGTTTTTGAAAAAGTTAAAGTTAAAACAGAAATTACAAATCAGAAAAAAATTGCTTATAACACCGTTACTCACTTGAGTTTTATTGCTAAGGCAGTACAAAACAATGGTGACGAAACTGCTGTTTTCCTTCACGGTGGTGGAACAACAGGAAAAAGTAAAACGATATGTCTTTCTTCAAACAATCTTAATGCACTCGCTTTTAAGTTAAGTTTTTTAGATTCTCCACACAGACCCGGTGAAGAATTTTCTCTTATAGTTTTACCGCTTTTCCACGCTTTTGGTTTAGGTGTCGCAATGCACTTCAGTATGTGTGCAGGTTTTACTTGCATTGGTATGCCGCAATTCTCACCTGAAAAAGCAAATAAATATTTAAAGAAATATAATGTTACCTATGTTTTAGGTGTTCCTAATATGTTTAAAAAGATGTACGAAGCATCTAACTTTGAAGGTGAACATCTTAAAAATCTTCGTCTCCTCTGGGCAGGTGGCGATATGGTAAGCGAATCATTCCTTAATGAATTTAACTCTGTTCTTCAAAAGTGGGGAAGTAAAGGTAAACTTTTACGCGGTTATGGTCTTACAGAAGTTTCATCTGTTTGTACTGCAAATGTTGCGGGGGCGTACAAAGAAAATTCTATTGGTCGTCCACTTGCCGAATTAAGAGTTGAAATCTGGGATGACAGGCATAAAAAATTACCACCTAACACAATTGGTGAAATTGTTGTCAGTGGTGACACAGTTATGAACTGTTATTTAGATAAGAGTGATGACTGCTTCCATTTTGACCGCAAAGGTAATAAGTGGGTGCTTACAGGTGACCTTGGTTATATGGATGAAGATGGTTATTTTTTCTTTACCGGTCGTAAAAAGAGAATGATTATTATTTCAGGATACAATGTTTACCCGAACGACATCGAAAGTGAAATTTTAAAATTAGATTATATAAATGAAGCGTGTGCAGTACAAGGTTATATAGATGCAAAACCTGTTATAAGACTTTT
>JAFSBS010000418.1 GCA_017437165.1 Clostridia bacterium | reverse complement strand
ATTTTAGATCACGAATTAAAAATGACAACTAAAGAAAAAACAACAGAAAGAGAAAAAATTGGTACAATTGAATTTAAAAATGTTGTTTTTGATTATAAAGATGAAGATGGTAACTCAAAAAGGGCTTTGGATAGAGTAAGTTTTGTTGCCGAAAAAGGAAAAACTACTGCCATTATTGGTAGTACAGGCAGTGGTAAAAGTACGGTGCTTAATTTAATTCCTCGTTTTTATGACGTTACAGAGGGAGCCGTATTGATTGATGGTGTTGATGTAAGAGAAATGGATTTTGCATCAATTTATGAAAAAATAGGGTACATTCCACAACAAGCATTTTTATTCAGTGGTACTGTTGCCGATAACTTAAGATATGGTAATGAAGATGCTACTGATGAAGAATTGTGGGAAGCATTGGAAATAGCTCAATCACGTGATTTTGTAGAGAAATTACCACAGAAATTAGAAAGTATGGTTTCGCAGAATGGTACAAATCTTTCAGGTGGTCAGAGACAAAGACTTTGTATTGCCAGAGCTATTGTAAAAAAAGCGGAATTCTATATGTTTGATGACAGTTTTTCTGCATTGGATTTTATTACAGACAGTAAATTAAGAGCAAAATTAAAAACAGTCCTTACTGATTCGGCAATAATTATTGTTGCACAAAGAGTTGGTACTATAATAGATGCCGATAATATTATTGTTCTTGAAAATGGCAGTATTGTAGGAAGCGGTACTCATAAAGAACTTTTAGAAAACTGTTCGGTTTATAAAGAAATGGCGGACTCACAACTTGAGAAGACGGGGGTGGGTGACTGATGAAAAAACAAACTCCTGTTTTAGATGAAAAAAGATTAGAGCGATTAGAAAGAAGACGTGCTACACGAAAAATGCGATATTCTTCATATCGTGAAATTCACGAAGGTGAAGAAAAGGCGGAGTCTTTTAAAACAAGCGCAAAAAGACTATGGAGTTATATATGGGAACAAAAAACAGCATTTATAATTGTTGTAATTACTTGTATAATTTCATCGGTTTTCAGCGTACTCGGCCCCGATTATATAGGTCAGGCTCTTGATTTACTCAATGAGCAGGTAGAAGTTAAATTAGGCGGAGGTCTTATTTCAGCAGAGTCGCTTTTACCGTGCATTAAGGCACTTGTTATTATTTATGGCGGAATGGCAGTATTTTCATTTATTCAGCAATATGTAATGGCAGGTGTAACTGCAAAAGTTGTAAGAAAATTACGTGAAAAAATCAACGAAAAACTTTCGTTATTACCACTAAAGTATTATGACAGTAATTCAAAAGGCGATGTTTTAAGCCGTATAATGAATGATGTTGATAATATAAGTAACACACTTCAACATAATCTGATTTCAATTGTATCTTCTTTAATTACAATTGTCGGTGTGTTCATTATGATGATAATTACAAACTGGTTTTTAACATTGTTTATAGTTTTACTTGTACCTTTCACGGCGGTAATCGCCTTAAAAGTTCTTTCAGTTTCAAGAAAACTATTTAAAAAACAGTGGGACAGAACCGGCGAACTCAACGGTCATGTTGAAGAAATTTATACAGGTCATAAAATTGTAAAAATCTTCGGTCAGGAACAACTTGCAGAAGATGAATTCAACGATATAAACGATGAACTTGTTGAGGTAAGCAGTAAAGCACAGTTTATTTCAGGTACAATAGGTCCGTTTATAAATTTAATGGATAATGTCGGTTATATTTTAGTTGCGATTATCGGCGGTTACTTAATTGTTAATAATGGTGTGTTTTCTGTTGGTGATACAGTAATTTATGATATGGGTACTGCGTTTTCAATTGGTGGTATTCTTACATTCATTACTTACTCTAAACTTTTTACTTCACCAATGTCAACTCTTGCACAGATTGCCAATACAATTCAATCTTGTATGGCATCTGCCGAAAGAGTGTTTAAGCTCTTTGATGAAGAAAGTGAAGTTGATGCTCCGACGAGTGAAGAACTTAAATTTAATGATTCAATAAAATTTGAGAATGTTTCATTTTCTTATTCAAAGGACAAGCCTTTAATTGAAAATCTTGATTTAACAGTTAAAAAAGGTAGCCTTGTAGCACTTGTAGGCCCTACGGGTGCGGGTAAAACTACTTTTGTAAATCTTTTAATGCGTTTTTATGATGTTTCTGATGGTAAAATTACTGTTGATGGTAAAGATATAAGAACAGTAAATCGTGATGATTTAAGAAAGCTTTACGGTATGGTTTTACAGGAAACCTGGCTTTTTGACGGAACTATAATGGATAATATACGTTACGGTAAACTTGATGCAACGGACGAAGAAGTTTATGAGGCTTGCAGACTTTCAGGTGCAGATGAATTTATAAAGTTGCTTCCGGATACATATAATACAAAAATTACAGAGAACGGCGAAAACCTTTCAGGTGGTCAGAAACAACTTATAACGATTGCAAGGGCATTCTTAAAGAATCCGTCGGTGCTTATTCTTGACGAAGCAACTTCTTCGGTTGATACAAGAACTGAACTTCTTGTTCAAAAAGGTATGAATGAAGTGATGAAAGGCAGAACCAATTTTGTTGTTGCTCACAGACTTTCTACAATCCGTAAAGCGGACGAAATTCTGTTTATAGATAATGGTACTATAAGGGAACGTGGTACTCATGAGGAGTTGTTAAAGCAACACGGACTTTATTATGCTATGTACCAAAGTGGTTTTGGCGGTCTTGTTGAAACAACAGAAACACTTTCTACTGATTACTAAGTAAATTTTCTTCTGGAAAGGACAGATAAAGATGAATAACACAGAAAAATCTATGGAAAAACTTGTTGCTCTTTGTAAGGGCAGAGGTTTTGTGTATGCAGGTAGCGAAATTTACGGTGGACTTGCAAATACCTGGGATTACGGCCCTTTGGGTGTTGAACTCAAAAACAATATTAAAAATGCGTGGAGAAAGAAGTTTATTCAGGAAAATCCATACAACGTTGGTCTTGACAGTGCAATTCTTATGAACCCACAGACATGGGTTGCATCAGGTCATCTTGGTGGTTTCTCTGACCCATTGATGGATTGTCGTGAATGTAAAACACGTCACAGAGCAGATAACTTAATTGAAGATTTTGACGGCACAGTTGTTGCAGGCTGGTCAAATGAACAAATGATGGATTACATTAAAGAAAAGGCAATTCCTTGCCCTGATTGCGGTAAGCACAATTTTACAGATATCCGTCAATTTAACCTTATGTTCAAAACATTCCAGGGTGTTACAGAGGACAGCAAAAACGAGCTTTATTTAAGACCTGAAACTGCACAGGGTATTTTTGTTAACTTTGCAAATATTCAGAGAACAACAAGAAAAAAAGTGCCATTTGGTGTTGCTCAGATTGGTAAATCATTCCGTAACGAAATTACACCCGGTAACTTCATTTTCCGTGTTCGTGAATTTGAGCAAATGGAGCTTGAATTCTTCTGCAAGCCCGGTACAGATTTAGAGTGGTTTGAATATTGGCGTGGCTTCTGCCGTGACTGGCTTTATTCATTAAACATCAAAGCAGAAAATCTTCGTCTTCGTGACCACGACAAAGAAGAACTTTGCTTCTATTCAAAAGCAACAACAGACTTCGAGTATTTATTCCCATTCGGTTGGGGTGAACTCTGGGGCGTTGCAGACAGAACTGACTACGACTTAACTCAACATATAAATACATCAGGTAAGAGCCTTGACTACTTCGATCCTGAAACAAATGAAAGATACATTCCTTATGTTATTGAGCCATCTTTAGGTGTTGAAAGACTCTTCTTAGCAATTCTTACTGAGGCTTATGATGAAGAGGTTGTTGACGCAGAAAAGAATGACACCCGTGTTGTTTTAAGACTTCACCCGACTCTTGCACCATTCAAATGTGCAGTGCTTCCGCTTTCAAAGAAATTAAATGAAAAAGCAACAGAGGTTTTCAGTACACTTTCAAAGAAATTCAATGTTGAATTTGACGATGCAGGCTCAATCGGTAAAAGATATCGCCGTCAGGACGAAATCGGTACACCTTACTGCATTACCTACGACTTCGAGAGCGAAGAAGATAACTGCGTAACAGTCCGCGACAGAGATACAATGGAACAAGAAAGAATTCCGATTGCAGATTTAGTTAAGTATATTGAAGAGAAAATTGAGTTTTAATAAAAAATTGCACTTTGAAAATTTCAAAGTGCAATTTTTGCAGTTTATCTCACAATTTCGTAAATCAACGGTATTTCTTGTGGCTTTATATCTGAAAGCTCTAAAGATTTAAGAAATTTTTCCTTTGCAGATTTTAAGGAACTTTCATTATTAGTGTAAAGTGTGGCGATTATATCGCCTTTTTTTATTTTATCGCCAGTCTTTTTATTTAAAATTATACCGGCAGTCATATCTATTGTGTCGTCTTTCTTTTCACGACCTGCACCTAAAATAACAGACGAAATACCAATTTCTTCTGCATTCATAGAAGAAATATAACAGTCATTTTCTGCAAATATATCTTCACAGAATTTTGCTTTCGGGAAGTTGTCAGGATTTTTAATCCATTCTCCGTTACCGCCTTGTGCTACAACCCATTCCTTAAGCTTGTTAAAAGCACTACCATCAGAAATTGCATTTTCAACTAATTCACTTGCTTCTTTTGTATTTATGTTTTTTGAAAGTGCAACTATTTCTGTAGCAAGAGCTTTTGCTACAAATTTCAAATCGTCAGGACCGTTACCCGATAATACCGCAATTGCTTCAATAACTTCAAGTGAATTGCCAATATTTTTGCCAAGAGGTGTATTCATATCAGTAATAATAGCAGCCATATTTCTGCCATTATTTTTGCCGATTTTAACCATTTCTTCTGCGAGAGATTTCGCATCTTCAGGTGTTTTCATAAATGCACCACTACCGCATTTAACATCGAGAACTATTGTGTGAGAGCCTGCCGCTAACTTTTTACTCATAATGCTTGAAGCAATAAGCGGAATACTGTCAACAGTTGCAGTAACATCACGTAGAGCATAAAGTTTTTTGTCGGCAGGTGTTAAGTTACCGGTCTGACCAATAACTGCAATACCAATATTTTTAACTTGCTCAAAAAAATCTTCATTAGTAAGAGAAGTATTAAAGCCGTCAATTGACTCTAATTTGTCAACAGTACCGCCTGTGTGACCTAAACCACGACCGCTCATTTTTGCGATAATGCAACCGAGGGAAGCAACAATTGGTGCTACTATTAAAGTTGTTTTATCGCCAACGCCACCGGTTGAGTGCTTATCTACAGTTTTATTTTCAAATTGTGACAAATCAACTGTATCGCCGGAATTTGCCATAGCAAGTGTTAAAATAGCAGTTTCTTTTTCGGTCATACCATTGAAGAAAATTGCCATTGTGAGAGCCGAAGCCTGATAGTCTGGTATAGTACCGTCAGTGTAGCCTTTAACAAAAAATTCAATTTCATCTTTTGTTAATTCTTTATTGTCACGCTTGTTTTTTATAATATCATACATTCTCATTTTGATAAAATCTCCGGTTTAAAAGAATGGGGCAATAAATCTTTTAATAAAACTTTGTCATATTCACTATTTTCTCTGACAATTAAAATTTCAAAGTCGTCATTGCAGAATTCACGCATAACTTGTCTGCAAACACCACAAGGTGGTGTTGAGGAGGATATTATGCCGTTTTTTCCACCGGCAACTGCAATTTTTGAAAAATTGTTTTCGTTTTCTGAAATTGCCTTAAAAAATGCAACACGTTCCGCACATATTGAGGGTCCAAAAGCTACATTTTCAATATTGCAACCTGTGTAAACTTTACCACTTTCAGTAAGTAATGCAGCACCTACTTTAAAATTTGAATAGGGTGAATATGAATTTTTCATAGACTCTATTGCTTTTAAAACTAATTCTTTTTCTGTCATAATTTATCAACCCATTAAAAGATTTTTTACTTTTTCTGCAACGAATGTAAATCCGTCGATTGTGCCATTGTTTTTAGGTTCAATATTTTCACCATACATAATAAACGGAACATATTCTCTTGTGTGGTCGGTGCTTATATCTCCGGGGTCACATCCGTGGTCGGCAGTAATAATTAAAACATCGTCGCATTTCATATTCTTGATAAATGACGGTAACCACCTGTCGAAGTCACTTAACGCTTTTGCGTAACCATCGATATCGTTTCTGTGGCCATAAACCATATCAAAATCAACAAGATTTATGAAGCAAAGTCCGTTGAAATCTTTTTTTTGATATTCAAGTGTTTTTGCCATTCCGTCGTCATTGTTTTTTGTGTAGGTGTATTCTGTAAGACCCTTGCCGGCAAAAATATCGTTAATTTTGCCAATTCCTATTACATCGTAACCTTTGGATTTTAACTCATCTAAAACTGTGTCTTCCGGGGGTTCTAATGAAAAATCGTGCCTTCTCGGAGTTCTTTTAAATGGATATTCACCCTCAAAAGGTCTTGCAATAACTCTACCGACGCCAAGTTCACCCACTAATAAATTTCTTGCAATTCTGCAGTACTCGTAAAGTGTTTCGGGCGGAACTGTACTCTCGTGTGCCGCAATCTGAAAAACGCTGTCAGCAGATGTGTAAACTATTAAATCACCGGTCTTTAAATGCTCTTCGCCAAAATCTTTTATAACCTCTGTGCCGGAGTATGGTTTGTTACAGAGAACACCACGACCTGTAAGATTAGAAAATTTATCTAAAAGTTCTTTTGGAAACCCATCAGGGAACGTAGGCAAAGGTTTTTCTGATACAATACCTGCAATTTCCCAATGACCTATAGTAGTGTCTTTACCCTTTGATTTTTCACAAAGACGGGCAACTTCGCTTTTTAATTCGCCCTTACCTAAGTATGAAAGTCCGTCAATTTCTGTGAAACCAAGATTTTTAAGATTTTCTATATTGAATTCTTTTGATTTACTTATGCTACCGACAGTGTTTGCACCCATATCACCAAAGTTTTTTGCATCAGGTGCTTCGCCAATACCACAAGAGTCAAGAACTATAAGAAATACTCTTTTTGCCATTATTTATTCTCCAATTCGACTGCAGTTTCAAGTGCTAATTTCATCATATCTGTAAATGAGTTTTGTCTTTCTATCGCAGGGAGTGATTCGCCTGTAACTAAATGGTCTGAAATTGTGAACATAGCACCTGCTCTTTTTCCTGCTCTTGCGGCATTCATAAAGAGTGCTGCCGCTTCCATTTCTACTGCGAGTACACCCATTTTCTGCCAATTTGCTGAAAGTTCAGGAGTGTCACCGTAAAATACATCTGAAGAAAGTACATTACCAACTTCGTATTTAATGCCAAGTTCTTCTGCTTTTTCTACTGTTGTTCTTAAAACAGTAAAATCTGAAATAGGTGCAAAGTCTCCAAGTAAATTAAAAGTGTGACTGTATCTTGAAGTGGTACAAGCACCTTGTGCAATAACAATGTCACGCACCTTTACCTTATCGCACATACCACCGGCAGAGCCGATTCTTATGATATTTTCAACATCGAAGAAATTAAAAAGCTCATAGCTGTAAATACCTATTGATGGCATACCCATACCTGAAGCCATAACAGAAACACGAGTTTTGTTATAAAAACCCGTGTAACCCTGAATTCCACGGACATTGTTTACAAGTTCTGCTTTTTCCAAAAAATTTTCTGCAATAAACTTTGCTCTTAACGGGTCGCCCGGCATAAGTACAGTTTTTGCAAAATCTTCCGGTGTCGCGTCAATGTGAGGTGTAGGATAGTTTTTCATAAAATCAACTCCTTAATTACTATACATTTCATAAAGTTTTGCGTAAATGCCATTCTTTTCGATTAAATCTTCGTGAGAACCGCTTTCTTCAATTCCGTCATTTGTCATAACAAGAATATTATCAGCATTTTTAATTGTTGTTAATCTGTGGGCAACAATTAAGGTTGTTCTACCTTCCGCCAATAAATCGAGTGATTTTTTAACGATTTGTTCACTTTCGTTATCAAGTGCGCTTGTAGCTTCATCAAGAATAAGAATTTTAGGATTCTTTAAGAATACACGAGCAATGCTTATTCTTTGTTTTTGACCACCCGAAAGTTTAACACCGCGTTCACCAACATAAGTGTCATATCCATTTGGTAATTCTGAAATGAATTCGTGAGCACCGGCAAGACGAGCCGCGTTATAAATATCTTCATCAGTTGCATCCTTTAAACCATAAGCAATGTTTTCTTTAACTGTTCCTGAAAATAAATAAACATCCTGCTGAACAACACCAATATTATTTCTCAATGATTTCAAGGTTACATCCTGAATGTTTGTGTTATCAATTAAAATTTCACCACTTGTAATTTCATAAAATCTCGGAATAAGGTTACAAAGAGTGGTTTTACCACTTCCTGAAGGACCAACAAGAGCTACCTTCTGCCCCTTTTCAATGTGAATATTTAAGTTTGTAAGTACATTTTCGGTAACATCAGAATATTTGAAACTGACATTTTTAAATTCAATATTACCTTCGTTTACAGTTAATTCTTTTGCACCTTGTTTGTCTTTTATCGATGGTTCAATATCCATAATTTCCGTAAAACGTTCAATACCTGTCATACCACGTTGGAATTGCTCTGCAAATTCTACAATTCTTTTTATCGCAGTTAAAAGAACTGAAATATACATTAAGTAGGCAACATAGTCTGCTGCTTCAATTTTTTTGTTGATTAAGAAAAGACCACCCGCAATTACCACTACAATATACATAATGCCTTCAAAGACTCTGTTTACAGAGTGGAAAGAGCCCATATATTTATAAACGGTAGATTTGATATCAAGATAGCCAACATTGCCT
>JAFSBS010000417.1 GCA_017437165.1 Clostridia bacterium | reverse complement strand
TTTTTGCTATTTCCGACGAATGTCCCGCACCGCCGGCAGTTCCGTCAACGTAAATACCGTTAGGTTTTACGTTAAGCGAATCAATTGTTTCTTGAAGCAAAACAGAAATATGATTGAATTCCATATCAATTCTCCTTACAAATTAAAATCTGATTTCGATTTCAGTATTATCAAGACAATCTTTGAAAGTTGCTTCAACTTTATCCCACTCTTCTTGTGCCCAGACCTCAATTCTGCTTGAAACACCAACAATGACAACATCTTTAACGATGCTTGCATATTCTTTGAAGTTCTGATTGAGTGTGATTCTACCGGTTTTATCAAGTTCAACAGGAATCGCTGCATGAAGAAGCGCTCTCTGTAAATTTCTTGAAGCCGGTGATGGTGGAAGATTATCTATTTCACGACAAATTTCTTCCCAACGCTCTTCTGTATAAATATAAATACATTTAGCTTCATCAGGTGAACGAAAAAGAATTATTCTGTCGCCAAGTTCAGAACGAAGTTGTGCGGGAATAATAAAACGATTTTTTGAATCTATGCTATGGAAATATGTACCAAAACTCATTCCCGACACCTACCTTTCTGAAATTTGAAAACTCCCCACTTTGTGGTTTTTTGCGTCACTTTATGGGATTTTGCCCCACCGTGTTCCCATTATACTCCCCACAACACCCATTTGTCAATAGATTTATTAAACTTTTTTTATAAAAAATGACCGAATTGAACTTTAAAAAGTCCAATTCGGTCAAAAACGACAAAACTGCTGATTTTATTAGGGTTTAAGGTTTCAGATTTGCTTTAAAACACCCACAAATTCTTCAAGTAACCTTTCAATTTTTTCGTCATTAAAAACACTTTTTTCCCACTCGAGATACAAGGTGGTTTTTCTGCCCATAACAAGAGAAAAAGTTACACATTCATTCGATTTGTGGGGTTCATTTACTAAAATGTGGTTAAAAGTGGAGAGATTTCCCCAGACAGTTTGTTTAAGATTATATGACGCAAATCCTGCAAGAAATTTTTGTTCACAACCATAAAGCGTCGCAAGTTTTTCGGTAGGTTTACCTTTATATAACCCAGCCTTATACATATACATTGAATCAAGAAAAGCCGGTTCGAGTTTATGTAAAAACACCTCATTGTAAAATGCATTGAAACACTCAGAAAACTTTTTATAATATGTTTTATGAAACGCTTTTACTTGTTCACTCAAATCTTCGGATTTTTTTGACAACTCAAGTGTTGTTACCCCGTTGAACGGCCCAACCGAATAAGCATCCCTGTCGATAAAGTACGGTCTTCGGTCGAGTGTTATATTCATTTTAGTTGTTTTTTCTTTCGTTTTAACACACTCACCAAAAACTTTAAACAAACCAAAAGCAACAAGTGAAGAAAAATCTACTTTTAACTCTTTGCTTCTTTTATCAAGTAATGATGTAAGTTCATTATCAAAATTGAATTGAGTATTCTTTGAACCCTTGTAACTGCAAATAAATTTTTCCTTTGCTTTTTTATAATCTTCAACAGAAAAAATTTTTTCTTTCATAAGCCAATTGTTATTAAGAACTTCTGTTACTTTATCTGCAACAAAAGACTCAACTTCAAGTGGTAAATCTGATTCATCGCTGAATAAACTAACCTTTTCAGGTTCTACCGAAACCGTTTCTTTATTATAGTATAACAAAAGTTGCTTTACTAAAACAAGCAATGACTTGACATCAGAAACAACGGTATTCGAAAACATAACGAGTGTATTTTTATTGATCACATAAAACTCAAATAAATTCTCATTGAAATCAATACCCGTTTTTTTTCGTTTATCGACAAACTCATTTACATCAGCTTCTGCAAATATAATTTTCGGTTTCGTTCTTCCGGTGTAAAGAATTGCTGTTGAATTTTCGGTAAGTTCTATATGTGAAGTAATTAAAGGTTGCTTTACAGAAAGCATATTGAGTGCTTTTTGTAATTCCTTTTCGTCAAATTCTTCTGCATATTCCCCCATAAATGTCACAACATTCTGAAAATCAAAAAGACGACATCTCGAAAGACCAATTTTATAATTATCGCTCATAGGTTATCCCTTTAAAACTTTGAATTTTTTTCAATCATACTCTGTTTAATACCCCATAATTTACCAGAGAAATCAACATAATATTTATGTGGATTTTCAAACCTTGTAACTTCATCCCAAAGAGTAGAAACTTGTTCAGTACAATACGAACGGATTTCATCAAGCGTTGGAGAATCGTACACACACTCACCATCTTTAAAAATAGCAACGAGCAACTCTCTTGCCACAAAGTTATCAACTGTTTTACGCTTCCAGGTGAAATCAGGGTCAAAAAGAGAATATGTTTTTTCATTATCAATACTCTCGTCGGCAAGGGTAAGAACATCTGCGATTGCTTTGCCTGACTCCATATCAAAAAGACGCCACAAGCGTTTAGAACAAGGGGTTGTAATTTTATTTACGTTATTACTTACCATAATAGCCGGAATTCTCTCACCATTTTTTTCGGTTTCGCAAAGTTTATAAACACCATCTAAAACCGGTGATGATTCCGAAGTTAAAAGTTTTTCACCAACAATAAATCCATCTATTTTAGCACCCTGGTTAATCATATCTTTTATTAAGATTTCATCAAGTGAGTTTGA
>JAFSBS010000416.1 GCA_017437165.1 Clostridia bacterium | reverse complement strand
AAGCAAATTACAACGACAATTATAAAGAAGAGATTGTAGAAGCAATAAACAATCTTGATGATGAAAATTGTTTCAGCATTTTGCTTTCTCATCATCCTGAATTATTCCCCGAATATTCTTCTACAAATGTTGATTTAGTATTTTCAGGTCACGCTCACGGTGGTCAGTTCAGACTCCCCTTTATTGGTGGAATTATAGCACCCGAACAAGGGTTATTCCCTGAATTTGATGCCGGTGTTTTCAACGAAAACAATACAACAATGGTTGTAAGCCGTGGACTTGGCAACAGCATTATACCTGTGAGAATAAACAATTCGCCTGAAGTGGTGGTAGTTACAATTGAATGTTGAATGCAGAAGGCAGAGTGCAGAATTTTTTTTACAGAATTAAAAATTAAAAATTGAAAATTGAAAATTTCGGAACTGCGTTGGCAATTATAATTAAACAATAAAAAGATAAGTTCTATCATTTAAAGTTTGTGTAAACTAAAAATGATAGAACTTGTTGTTTTAGGCATTGCTATACCTTCTTTGAAAAGAAGGGCAAGCATTAAAAACATCCTATCATTTATAGTTGATGGTAAAAACCAAACTTTAAATGATAGGATAAACTTTTTATTATTCACTTATAATTACAATCAACGCGTAGCATTCCTTAACTCAGCACCCAGCACTTTAAAAGGCGTAGCCCTGAAATTCTCAATTCTACTTAGGGTGAAAGATTTTCATTGGATTTTTTGTGTTGAGGGCGAAGTAAGGCTGACGCCTTGCAAGACTGAAACACCAAAAAGACTTGAAAATACTCGCTTTTAGGCAGGTTCGGATAACTCATTTCACCCTAAACATTCCAAATAACAATGAGAACAGGTTAAGGAGCATTTTTAATATTTTAAGAATCCCTGTTGGTTCTGCAGTATTATTAGGAATACTTAACCTTGTTTCATCTGTGTAATTACCAATTCCGACTACATAAGTTCTGGTTGCACCATTTTCATCGGTGCGTTTTTCGACTTTGTAATCTACACCTTCAACAAGTGTATATTGAGAGTCGGTTACTTTAATATCTCCTGTTGAAACAATTTTTGTCACGGTAATACTTCTTGGTAAAACTTCTAATGTGAAGTTTTTAGTTCCGCTTAAATTACCATTACCACTTATTGAAATATTATAAACACCGACATTTTTTACTTTATCGAGTCCTAAAACTTCATAATGTTCACCCTCGACAAGTTCAGTTTCACCTATACAGAGCGAAAGCTTCGGTTTAACACCGCTTGGTGTGTAGTAAGCAATGTTATAATAATTTACAACAACATCATTTAACTGACGCGGTAAAATATTAAACTTACCTTTTGCTACAAGGTGCTTAAAGTCGCCCAAACCCTTGGCGGTAACACTTGAAACACCTGACTCAACATTATCGGCAAAACTCACTTTATACTCTTTATCAAGAGTTAATTGCTTATTATTTGCCTTCGCTTTAACTTCCGGCTCTATTGCTTTGCCTGTATAGGTCTGATTAGGGATTGCTTCAAGCACAAGTGTTGTGTATTTAATATTGTTCTGCACTGCGTACTGTTGTGCGTAAGAGCCTTCATTACAGTAAATAACAAGCTTTTCTGTTGAATTAGTGAAAGCATCGTCACTGATAGCTTTAACACTATCAGGAATAACAACAGTTTCTAAAGATGAGCAATCGGCAAACGCACTTGAACTTATTTCTTCTACACTACCGCCGATTACGACTTCTTTAAGGAATTCGCAACGGTAAAAAGACTCTGCACTCAAATAGTTTAATCTTTCAGGCAAAACAATCCTTTCAATTTTTGAACCCAAAAATGCCGAACGAGCAATATAAACAAGACTTTCAGGTAAAACAATTTCTTTTATACCTGTTGCACCAAAAGCCGCAACAGCTATAGATTCTACACCTTCAGGAATTTCAATATTCTCTAACAATCTACAACCCAAAAATGCATTGCGTCCAATAGATTTTACGCCTCTTGGAATTTTTACTGTCGTCAGCAGTTTGTTTCGTTCAAATCCTTCTAGCGATATTAATCCTTCATTTAAATTTAATTCTACAATTTCATTTTCTGCGAAAGCGCATTCCTTTATATGTGCTATATTATCTGGTAGAACAACTCTTTTAATTTTATTCTTGTAAAAGGCATAACTTTCAATTACTGACATATTTGTATCGGGAGCAAAATTAATTATTTCTATATTTGCTTCTGCCAATCCATATTCTTGAATACCATACACACCTTTACCCAATGTAACTTCTTTAACACCAAAATTTTTAAGGCTGTATTTGGTTATTTTATTTTCAGAATTACCTTTAGTTATAGTTAATTTTATAAAACTTCTTGGTTTACAAACATCATAACTCCTGTTCGGAATATCCACAGAATCACACAGTTCACCTTTACAAACAGAACATTTTTCTTGAGTTCTTTCAAGCCACCACTTTATATTGTCATCATCTGTTTGTACTTCACCTGATAAATACTTTGACTTACCAATAAAAGGTACTGTTAGTTTTTCCAAATTACACATTCCTGCAAAAGCACACCTATCTATTTCCTGTACAGTATCAGGTACAACAAATTCAGTTATCCCTGTACAACCATAGAAACTATAGCCCGATATTTTCAGCAAACTTTTCGGAAGTTTTACAGAAGTTATATCACTCCTGTTTTTAAATGCATATTCACCTATTAATGTTACACCTTCAGGAACTATTACATCTGTTTCTTCCCCGACATAAGACACAAGTTCTTTTGATTCAGAAACAACAAAACCGCTCATTTCTTCTTGTTCGGGAAGTTCTTCACTATCATCCTCAAAACCAGAATTTTCAGCATAAGGAGTATTTTTAAAAACATCTATACCTATTCTGGTTAAATCCTCTGGCAACTCTACATTCTTTAAACTTGTGCACCCTTCAAATGCATAGTCCCCTAATCTGAAAACTGTTGAAGGCAAAGTGATACTTTCTAGAGATGTACAGCAACAAAAAGCACCACTATCTATATGTATAAGTCCTTGTGGAAAAACAATACTTAATAAATTCTCGCAACCAAAAAATGCTTGATACGAAATTGTAGTTATTGTATCTGGTAACTCTATCGTTTCAAGAGACAAACAACAATGAAATGCCCAATATGGTATGCTTGTTAAATCATCAGGTAATTTAATTGTTGCCAAGTTGTAACAAAACATAAAGCAACCTTCATTTAAATCTTTAATCGCACTACCATTTTCAAAATATACTTCTTTTAAAGTTAAGTTATCTTTTGCGAAATTTATTGCTAAATACTCAGATTCTATTGTACTTGCGAAAACTAATTTTTCAACAACAGGAACAAAGGTT
>JAFSBS010000415.1 GCA_017437165.1 Clostridia bacterium | reverse complement strand
CACTTGCTGCACAGAATGTTCAGAATGCTATTTACGGAAAAACAAATATTGAGTTAGCAGAAGACAGGGTTACTGCAATTCAATTGCTTACAAGATACGGTGAAAGATAATTTATGGAATTTATAGAAGAAATAAAAATCCAACTTAAAAAGTCTGCCGAAGAATTAGTTGAAAAAGCAAATCTTAAATGTGGCGATATAGTCGTTGTTGGTTGCTCTTCAAGCGAAATTTTAGGCGACAATATGGGAACTAATTCGAGTCCCGAATTAGGCGAACAAGTATTTTTAGCACTCAATGAAGTGTTTAAGGCAAAGGATATTTTTGTTGCAGCACAGTGTTGTGAGCATTTAAACAGAGCAATAATTGTTGAAAAAGAAGCGGCAAAAAATCTTGAGTGGGTTAATGTAATTCCTGTACCAAAAGCAGGTGGTTCATTTGCAACCGCTGCTTATAAACACTTTAAAAATCCTGTTGCAGTCGAAAGCATAAAAGCGGATGCAGGACTCGATATTGGTGGTGTTTTAATAGGAATGCACTTAAAAAATGTAGCAGTTCCTGTAAAACTTTCAGAAAAAAGCATAGGCAATGCCTTACTTCTTGCAGCTCGTACAAGACCAAAGTTTATTGGTGGAGTCAGGGCGAACTACAACGAAAACTTAATATAAAAAAATCAGTTGCAGCAAAAACTGCAACTGATTTTTTTATATTGTTTAAATTTCCGGAATTTCTATTGTAATCTCTCTGCCTAAATCAGATGAACGAGCAATACCATCTATGATTGCCTGATTGTAAATAATCTGACTTGAAGGAACAGGTGAAGGGAGATTAAATTCAATTGCATCAATGAATGAACGGATTTTCTTGTCAAAGTTATCTTCCTTGTTATCACATTCAGGAATAACTGTTTCAACACATTCACCGGCAATATTGTGGTAAATTGTCATAGGACCACCAATTGAACCGTTCCAACATTCTGTAGAAGGAATGCGAAGACCGCCCTCTGTACCCATAATTATTGTATCACCCGGAGTATCACAATGCATTGCCCAAGCAATTCTGAAGTCGAGAACAATGTCATTTTCAAGACGTATATATGCAGCAGCAAAGTCGTCAACACCAAAAACTTCTGTATATTCAGGTTTCTGAAGATATTCAGGTTTTTTACCGAAAAGACCTGCCTTAAAACCTGTAACGGTAAGTGGCTTCGGATAACCGATTGCGTTAAGAACCATATCAAGTGAATAACAACCGATATCACCTAAAGCACCAAGACCTGCAGTATCTTCCTGAATGAAAGATGTACCGAAAGGTGTAGGAATACCCATTCTTCTACCACCACCGGTCTGAATGTAATAGATTTTACCAAGAACACCGCTTTCGCAGATTTTCTTAACCATTTTCATATTCTCGTCAAAACGAGGTTGGAAACCGATTGAGAGAATTTTACCACTCTTCTTTTCTGCTTTGCAGATTTCAACAGCTTCTTCTAAAGTAACACACATTGGTTTTTCAAGAAGAACGTGAACACCATGTTCCAAAGCATAAATAGCACAAGGAGCGTGCTGTCTGTTATATGTACATATAGAAACGGCGTCAATATCTTTTTCGTTATCAATAAGCTCTCTGTCGCTGTTATAATATTTTGCGCCTTCTATGCCGCATTGTTTAGCGAATGCTTCTGCTTTGCCGGGAATAATATCTGCCAAAGCAACAATTTCAACATCTTCGCATTTTAAAAAACTGTTTGCGTGTGCTTCAGCAATCCAACCGCAACCAATAATGCCGACCTTGATTTTTTTGCCTGTGTAAACTCTTTCTTCTGTTTGCTTTTCTTTAAAAGCATCTAAAATACTTGCCATAAATAGACCTCCTGTATCTGTAAAAACAGATATTAAATTAACATATTAAGATTACCACATAAAACAAATTCTTTCAATAGAAAAATGAATTTTTGAATAGTGGTAAAATGCACAAATACACACTATATATTGT
>JAFSBS010000414.1 GCA_017437165.1 Clostridia bacterium | reverse complement strand
TCTTACAAAGCAGATTTTGACGATAGCGAAACAGAAATAAAACTCAACATAAAAGAAGATTTCATTAAAATGAAAAAAGAAGAAATCCCATATCTTTCTCTTGATGAGCATGAGTATATGTGGACTTGTGAGGCGTTTTACAACGAACTTTTGCGACATAACGGTATGATGCTTCATTCTTCTTGCGTTGAAAAAGACGGGTTTGCATATCTCTTTTCGGCACGAAGTGGCACGGGCAAATCAACACACACTCACTTGTGGCTTAAAAATCTTGAGGGCACAAGAATTATCAATGATGATAAACCCGCCCTTATTTATGATAATGGTAAATGGTATGCTTGTGGTACACCTTTTTCGGGAAAAACAGACGAAAACATTGATGTTAAAATCCCCGTAAGAGCAATTACATTTTTACATAGAAGTGAAGAGAATACAGTAAAAAAAATACCACCGTTTCAAGCGTTAAGTTTGCTTATAGAACAGACTATTAAACCTGCTGACAGAAGTCTTGCAGAAAATATGCTTGAGTTGGCAGACCTCTTATTAAGAGAAGTGCCTGTATTCTCATTAGGCTGTAATCTCCAAGACGATGCGGCAGTAGTTGCCTATAACGAAATAGAAAGGCTGATAAAGGAATGAAAATCAAAGAAGGATACATTCTTAAAGATGTTGCAGGTGCAAAAATTGTTATTGCAACAGGTGCACAAAAAATGAACTTCAACGGTGTTATGACTTTTACCAGCGTTGGTGCAGATGTTTTTAATATGCTTGATGGTACAAATTCAGTTGACGATATTGCAAAAAAGATTGCAGAAGATTACAATGTGCCTTTTGAAAGAGTAAAAACAGATGTAGAAAATCTTATAAATAAAATGAGAGAGCATAATCTCATAGAAGAATAAGGCGAGCAAATGAAAGATTCAACAGTTTTGAAATGGATTTATAATAATTGCGGTAAACGCATAGCAGAGGGTGTAGCACTCACAGTGCTTAACGCCTGGTCTGCCGTGTGCGTTACTATGTTTGCAATGCTTTCAAAAACTGTAATGGACTATGCTCAAAGCGGTAATGCTGACGAAATGTTCAAAAATGCCATTTTTTTGTTGCTTCTTATTGTGTCACAGATTGTGGCAAGAATCTGTGCGTCATTTATTGAGGCTGTAAGTCAGGGTAATGCAGAAATAAAACTCAAAACAAGCGTATTCAAAAATGTAATTTATGGTGAATATGCAAATGTGAGTGAGCGTCATAGTGGTGACCTTATGTCAAGACTTACTGCCGATGTTGTTTATGTAAGTGATAATTATGTGCATATATTCCCTGCTTTAGTGGGATATGTGGTAAGAATATCAAGTGCGGCGGTAGCGTTGCTTGCTCTTGACAAACGATTCGCAGTCGTATTTATTATTTGCGGTATAGTGGTTGTTGGTATAGCGGTAATTTTCAGAAAAACTCTTAAAAATTTACACCTTAAAGTGCAAAAAAGAGATTCAAGAGTTCGTTCTTTTATGCAGGAAATGCTTGAAAATCTTTTTGCAGTAAAGGTTTTTGGTATTGAAGAGAAGATTATAAACCGTTCATATAAACAACAAAAGAAATTTTATCGCGAAAAAGTAAGAAAAAAGAGTTTTTCAATCCTTGCAACAATAAGTTTTTCACTTGCTTTTGCAGCAGGATTTTTAGCAGCAGTGTCTTACGGGTCTTATGGTATTCTTAAAGGTACAATGACTTTTGGTACAGTTGTTGCAATTGTTCAGCTTGTCAATCAGTTACAGTCACCTGTTGTAGGTGTTACAAGCGTGTTGCCATCATTTTACGGAATGTTGGCATCAGCACAGCGACTTATAGAGATTTCTG
>JAFSBS010000413.1 GCA_017437165.1 Clostridia bacterium | reverse complement strand
TTTTCAGGCGGCTTTTGTGATGTTTTAACTTTTCAATTTAAAGTGATGTTTTCACAAGTGAAAGTGATGTTGCAAGCAGTGATGTTAGGTTTGCCCATAAAACTTAACATCACTACGAAGTAATTTCACTATTAAATAACATCACTTGTCGTAAGGCAAACTTAGTTTTATTCAAGGACCCCATAACTATGGTCAACAACTAAAACTGTAAATATTTTACCATTGCTCATTTCAGTAATTTTTTCTGTTATAATTCTCTCTAATTCTTCATCAGAATACTTATATTCAGGTGGTACAACAACATCAAATAAAACATTTTTGTTTTCTTCACCAATGACAACTCTGAAATCGTGGAAAGTCAGTTCTCTGTCGATTTCACAAATGATATCATTAACCATTTCTTTTAATTCGTTAATTTCAGGTGAATCAAGAATTGTAGGGTCTAAATGTACTACAAGGTGAATATTTAATTCGTTCTTAAAATCTCTTTCGATCTGGTCCATTATATCGTGGCAGATTAAAACATCAATTTTAGCATCCATTTCAATATGTGCTGATGCAAAATATGTATTAGGTCCGTAACTATGTACCATAAGGTCGTGAACACCTAAAACATTATCATATGATAAAATTTTCTTTTCAATTGTATCAAACATTTCTTTTGTAGGTGGTTGACCTAAAAGCGGGTCGAGAGTTTCTTTAACAAGATTTATACCAGAAATAAATATAAATACTGAAACAATAACACCCATGTATCCGTCAAGGTTAAAACCTGTAAAGTGTGAAATTACACTCGCTAAAAGAACTGCGGCAGTTGTAATAACATCATTTCTTGAGTCGATTGCAGTGGCTTCAAGTGCTTTTGAATTGATTTGTTTACCCAGAAATCTGTTGAAAACAGAGAGCCATAGTTTTACAAGAATTGAGGCGAAAAGTACTATAACAGTTGCAATATTAAACAGACTTTCTTCAGGTTTTATTATTTTAGTAACTGATTCCTTGAATATAGAGCAACCAATAAGTAAAATTAAAAATGAAATAATAAGACTTGAAATATACTCAATTCTTGCGTGACCATAAGGGTGGTCTTTATCGGCAGGTTTACCTGAAAGCCTGAAACCAACAAGTGTGACAATAGAAGAACCGGCATCAGAAATATTGTTGGTAGCATCAGCAGTAATAGAAACACTGTTAGAAATTGAACCAATAATAAGTTTCATAACACTTAAAAGTAAGTTGCATATTATTCCTACCGCACCTGCGAGTCTGCCGTAAAGCTCTCTTCCCTTTGGTGAATTTATATCTACATCTTTGATAAAATGTTTAATTAAAAGTTTTGTCATAAATACACCTTTCTCAAAATAATTTGTTAATATGTATTATATTTGAAATAAAAATATTGTCAATAAATTTGGTTGATAAAATTGCTAAAATGTGGTATATTGTTTAAAATGACTAATTAAAGGGGAGTACGATTATGGATAAAACACTCGTAATTATGGCGGCAGGTATGGGTAGCCGTTTTGGTGGCTTAAAACAAATGGAACCTGTTGGTCCTGACAATTCAATAATTATCGACTATTCGATTTACGATGCTCTGAAAGCGGGTTTTAATAAAG
>JAFSBS010000412.1 GCA_017437165.1 Clostridia bacterium | reverse complement strand
TTCACCTATGATTGCGAGATACTTGAAAACACTTTAAACACCGATATTAAAACAATTAAAGAAAAAGTTAAACAACAGTTAACAACCGACATTTTAGAATTTTACAAAAGATATTACAAAGAAGCAAATTGCGATTTGTTTTATTACAAAAAACTATATAAAAAAATATATTTAACAAACAAAGATTGGGATAAATTTAATTTATCTGTATTACCCGAAGAGTTTGAATTTGAAGTTACAGTTGAAATTAAATCTGATAGACACGGAGAAAAAATATGAAAAGAAAAATTTATTGTACTTTTACTGTAATAATAGCGGCACTATCAGTCGTGTGCCTGTATGGTCTTGTCGAATCAAATAATTATAAAAATGTTGTCAGAGCAAACTACAGAAGATGTTATTCGGAATTAGTTAATTATGTTACTGATATTGACACAACTCTATCTAAAGCAGTTATTACAAACGACCACAAACAAATGTCATTGTTATCGGAAAAACTATGGTTATACTCTGCCTTTGCAAAAGAAAATTTAGGTATGCTTCCTCTTTCTTCCTCGGAACTTGATAAAACGCAAAACTTTTTGGCTCAAGTCGGGGATTATTCATACTCACTAGCTAAACAATTAAATGAAGGTAAAGAATTGACAGATGATCAGTACACTCAACTCGCATCATTGGTAAATTATTCTGAAACACTGTCCACACAATTGTTAGCTATGGAAGAAGGTATAATGAACGGTGAAATCCCTGTAGAACTTGCGGAAGGCAGAATAAATAACATAAGTGTATTTAATGAAAATTTTGAAGAAATCGAGGAAAAATTCAGCGACTACACTTCACTGGTTTATGACGGACCTTTTTCGGAGCATAATGAAAAAAACACAGGAGATTTGCTGAATTCTCAGGTAATTACAAAAGAAGATGCCAGAACAGCGGTAAAAAATCTGTTAGGCAATAAAATCAAAATGATCAGATTTGAAGGTGAGTCTCAAGGCTCAATTCCAAGTTATAATTTCAGTGTTACTACAAACACACGAGACAGAAGCATTTATGTCCAGATTTCAAAAAACGGCGGTTATCCGGTTTTAATGCTTGACAACAAAGAAATACTTGAGCAAAAAATAGAATATTCTGAAGCAGAAAAAAACGCGCAAATGTTCTTAATAGACAATAACTTTGTTAAAATGAAACAGACAGGCTATGTTATATCCGGAAATACAATAACTTTCGCATACGCGTTCTTGCAAAATGAATTTGTAATGTACCCTGATTTAATAAAAGTTAAAGTCGCTTTGGACAATGGTGAAATAATCGGTCTTGAAACAAACGGCTTTTTATCAAATCACAAAGAAAGCAGAACTATTCCTGAATTGAGTATTACTAAAGAAGAAGCATCAAAACTTGTATCGCCCGTATTTCAACTCCAAAAAATCAACAAAGCTCTAATTCCTCTCGATACTGGCAAAGAAGTATACTGCTACGAATTACTTGGAAAAGTTAATAATAAATTATTCTTAATATATATCAATACTGAGACCGGTATTCAAGAAGACATAAAAATGGTCGTTCAGACTACCCAC
>JAFSBS010000411.1 GCA_017437165.1 Clostridia bacterium | reverse complement strand
TAATATATAATTACACTATTGTATTTATAGGAGGCTTTTTATGGACCCGATTAAAGTTGACTTTTCAGGTAAGGGTAAACCAACTGAGGTAATAATTCCACCCGAGAGAAAAGTTCTTAAAATTATTATTGCAATTCTCTTAACAATAGTAGGTGGCGCAGTTACTTACTACTTTATGTTACCTGCACTTAATTTCAAATCACTTGATTTCTATTATTTTATTGGTATTATTATTGCAATTTATGTTGTTTCAACATTTATTTTAAGTAAAGCATTTATAAAACCGGAGTATATTCCTTATGTTAAGAAAAGAGCAACAATTCCGGTTATTATCGGTCTTGTATTCGCTTTGGTTCTTGGTATAGGTTACTTAACATCCTGCGAGCTTTTCAGAGCAAAGGCTTACAGCGAGATTATTGATGTAAAAACTGAAAACTTCGGTGAGAATGACAAGAGTATCACAACTATTACAAGTCTTAAAGATTTTTCTGCAGTTCCTATGATTGATAAAGAAGTTGCAGAAAACCTTGCAAACAAAAAATTGGGTGAACTTTCAGAATATGTTTCTCAGTTTGTTATTGATAGTGCTTACTCAACACAAATCAACTACAAGGGTAACCCTTATAGAATTTTCCCACTTAAATACGGTGATGTTTTCAAGTGGTTCAATAATACCCGTGACGGTATTCCGGCATATATTGCGGTCAATATGTACACACAGGAAGCAAATACTGTGATATTAAAAGATGAAGGTCTTAACAATATTAAAGTTTCAACAAATGAATATTTCAATGAGAAACTTAACCGTGTACTTCGCTTTAACTTCCCGACATATATGTTTGGGACTCCATCACTTGAAATTGATGAGAGTGGTAAACCTTGGTGGGTATGTGAAGTAGTTGACAAAACTGTTGGTCTTATCGGCGGTACTGATGTAATCGGTGTTGTTTTGGTTGACGCAGCAGATAAAAACAACATTAAAGAATTCTCTCTTGAAGAGATAAGAACAAATAAAGATATTCAATGGATTGACCAGATTTATTCTGACGATTTACTTGTTAAACAATATAATTACTTCGGTAAATATAACGGTGGCTTTATCAATGCTTACATTGGTCAGTCAGGGGTTGTTTCTACAACAGAAGGCTCAAGTTATATCGCATCGGGCGATGACGTGTGGCTTTACACAGGTGTTACATCAGTAACCAGTGACGATTCTATTGTAGGCTTTGCAATTATAAACCAACGTACAAAAGAAGCAGTGTTCCAGAGAATTGCAGGTACTACCGAAAGCGGTGCGCAGAAATCCGCTGAAAGTATCGTTTCTGACAAGGGTTGGAAAGCAACATTCCCGGTTCTTCTTAATGTTGATGGTGAAGCAACATACTTTATGGCTCTTAAAGACAACAGTGTTGTAAAAAGTTTTGCAATGGTAAGTGTTGAAAGGGTTCAGGATGCCGTAAGAAGTGAAGATGACGCTAACCCTGATATTGAGGCTTGTCTTAAAGCGTATGTCAATAAGGTAAAATCAAGTGCAGGTCTTGTGCTTAACATTGACTACAACGCAGTTCTTCCGGATTCTATAAGCGGTGGTGACTCAATAAATAATAATGGAGATGCTACTGACAACACAGAATCAACAATTGAGAGTATAACAGGTGTTATTACAGATATCCGTACTGCAGTTGAAAATGGCAACAGTGTTTATTATATTGCACTTGATGGCAAAGTAGTTTACTACTCAATGTCTGCAGTAAATGACAATAATGTTGTTATTCTCAATGTAGGTGATACAGTTACAATCACTTACAAAACACAAGAAGGCAAAATTATTCCTGCTAAAACAATTAAATAATTTATTATCCCCTATGCAATTTGAATTTGCATAGGGGATAAGTTTTTTAAATAATCAACATTTCTTCTTCTCTCAACTCACCATTCTCATAAATAACAGTTTTAACTTCGTATTTACCAAAAATGAGTGGTAGCGTAGCAGAGTTAACTGAAAGTGAAGTTTTAATTGATTCACAACTGTTATTAAGAAGACGGAAAATTGTTGCAGTTTTGTTATCTGCCTTTTTCATTGTAACAAGTGAAATT
>JAFSBS010000410.1 GCA_017437165.1 Clostridia bacterium | reverse complement strand
TTTTCGAGCATTTCGTCAGCATTACCGTGGTCAGCAGTAATAAGAACTGTTACGCCATATTCATCTGCAACCTTTAATACTCTTGCGAGTGCAATATCAACTGCTTCAACAGAAATAATTGTTGCTTCAAGAGAACCGGTGTGACCAACCATATCGCCATTTGGATAGTTGCAACGGATAAAGTCATATTTTTCTGATTTAATTGCTTCGATAACTGCATCTGTAACTTCTGCAGATTTCATCCAAGGTCTTTCGTCAAATGAAACCTTATCTGATGGAATTTCAAGATATGTTTCAAGTTCTTCGCTGAACTTGTCACTCTTGTTACCATTCCAGAAATATGTTACATGACCGTATTTTTGTGTTTCAGAAACTGCGTACTGATTTAAACCTTTTGATACAAGTAATTCTGAAAGAGTATTTTTAATTTCCGGTGGGTTTACAAGATAACGAGCAGGAAGTTTCAAGTCACCGTCATATTGTAACATACCTGCGTAAACAACATCTAATTTCTCACCGCGGTCGAACTTGTCAAACTCGTCGTAGTCAAATGCCATACTGAGTTCCAAAGCTCTGTCGCCACGGAAGTTGAAGAGAATTACGCTATCTTTATTATTGATAGCACCAACAGGTGTTCCATTTTCTGCAATTACAAATGGTGGTAAATCCTGGTCAATTACGTCTGCATTTTCACTTCTGTAAGTGTTGATTGCTTCAATTGCACTTGAGAATTGTCTGCCGATACCTTTAACGTGAGTATCCCAACCAAGTTTTACCATATTCCAGTCTGCTTCGTAACGGTCCATTGTGATTTTCATTCTACCGCCACCGCTTGCAATTTTGCCTGAAAATGTATCATCATTGAGTTCTGCTAAAGCATTTTCAAGTTGTTCAACATAAACAGGTGCAGATGTTGCAGGAACATCACGACCATCAAGAAGAATGTGAACACGAACTGATTTAATTCCATCCGCTTTTGCTTGTTTTAACATAGCGATAAGGTGAGAAATATTTGAGTGAACATTACCGTCTGAAAGAAGACCGATAAAATGAAGTGTGCTATTGTTAGAAAGACAATTATCTTTAATTTCACCCCAAGCAGTTGAAGTGTAGATTTTGCCTGATTCAATTGATTCATTAACAAGTTTTGCACCTTGTGAATAAATCTGACCACAACCTAATGCGTTGTGACCAACTTCACTGTTACCCATATCGTCATCTGATGGAAGACCAACTGCATCGCCGTGTGCTTTAAGTCTTACGTTTGGACATTCTTTTAAAAGCTTATCAAGAACAGGTGTGTTTGCAAGAGTAACTGCGTCGCCAATACCTGTTTTTGAAAAACCGATACCATCCATTACTATTAAAAGTACTTTTTCTGACATTTTTAAATCCGCCTTTATATTATTGTTGAGGTGAATTCAAAATGAACTCACCTCATAAATTTTGATTATTTACTTGCAGCTTTAACAATAACTGCGAAATCTTCTGCTTTTAAAGATGCGCCACCGATAAGACCGCCGTCAACATCTTCTTGTGCAACAAGTTCTTCTGCATTAGCAGCATTCATTGAACCACCGTACTGAATTGTGAGAGCGTCTGCATCTGCTTTACTGTAAAGTTCCTTGACAACTTCACGAATTGCGTGGTTAACTTCATTTGCTTGTTCAGCAGTAGCAGTTTTACCTGTACCGATAGCCCAAACAGGCTCGTAAGCAATAATAATATTTTTAAGTTCTTCAGCTGTAACACCCTGAAGAGCAATTTTTGTCTGTAAGCGAACAGTTTCTTCTGTAATGCCCTGTTCTCTTTCTTCAAGGAGTTCACCAACACAAAGAATTACTGTAAGACCTGAATTAAGAGCTGCGCGAACTCTTTTATTAACTGTAACATCTGTTTCACCGAAATATTGTCTTCTTTCTGAATGACCGATAATTACATACTCAACACCGATTGATTTGAGCATAGGTGCAGAAACTTCTGCTGTAAAAGCACCGCTTTCTGCCCAGTGGCAGTTTTCAGCGCCGATTTTGATATTTGAGCCTTTAGCTGCTTCTTGTGCTGCAAAAATATCAATATAAGGAACACAAAGAACAACGTCACAAGTAGCATCTGCAACGAGTGGTTTCATTGCTGTGATGATTTCTTTTGTTTCTGCAGGAGTTTTGTTCATTTTCCAGTTACCTGCAATAACTGCTTTACGAAGTGATTTATTCATTTTTATAAACCTCTGTTATCTTTTTTATTCACACAATCCACAAATGTGTGGGATTTACCTTTAATAAAACATAAATAATAGATTGCGTGCAGTTGGTGATTTCTTTCACCCCGAAGCGTATATAGATACGCGAGTTCGGGTGAAAAAACCGCCAAATGTGCGTGATATATTATTTATCGTTAACTGCTTCGATACCCGGGAGTGCTTTACCTTCGAGGAATTCGAGAGATGCACCGCCACCTGTTGAGATGTGTGACATTTTATCACCGAAGCCTAATGTGTTAACTGCTGCTGCAGAGTCACCGCCACCAATAATTGTTGTTGCATCTGTTTCAGCAAGTGATTTAGCAACTGCAATAGTACCTTTTGCAAGGATTGGGTTTTCAAATACACCCATAGGTCCGTTCCAAACAACTGTTATAGCAGACTTAACTGCATCAGCATAAAGTTCTGCTGTTTTAG
>JAFSBS010000409.1 GCA_017437165.1 Clostridia bacterium | reverse complement strand
TTTTTTCATATTCCACACACTCCTTAATCACTTTCTTTTCCATTTATTTTATATCTACGCGATTCAATTTCAGCAATTTTTTCAAAAACCTCTGATGCATTAGGTAAACTGATTGATTTAGCACCTAAAACTGCCAATGTAATAAGAAATGGTACCGAAGTCACTATCCCGGCAGAAGAAGTGAAATCGGGTGACACTTTAATAATTCGTCCCGGGGAAAGCATTCCGGTTGATGGTGTAATTATTGAAGGCGAAGGCTCCATAGACCAGTCAGCAGTTACCGGTGAAAGTCTGCCTGTAGATAAAGAAAAAGATGACACAGTAATTTGTGCTACAATAAATAAAAATGGCACATTTAAAATGGTTGCCACAAAAGTCGGTAATGACACAACTCTTTCACAAATAATTAAATTAGTTGACAATGCAAGTAACACAAAAGCACCTATTGCACGACTCGCTGATAAAGTAAGCGGTATTTTTGTACCTGGTGTGATTGCTATTTCACTTGTTACCTTTGCGGTATGGCTTATAAGCGGTGCTACTATAGATTTTTCTCTTTCAATGGGTATTACGGTTCTTGTTATTTCTTGTCCGTGTGCATTAGGTCTTGCAACGCCTGTTGCTATTATGGCGGGTACAGGTAAGGCAGCAGAAAGTGGTATTTTAATAAAATCTGCTGAAGCTCTTGAAAATTTATCATCAGTTGACACAATAGTTCTTGATAAAACCGGAACTATAACAACCGGTGAAATGTCGGTTTCTGATATTTTTGTTTTAGATAAAACCTTTACCGAAAAAGAGTTCTTATCATTCGCCTATTCATTAGAATATGGAAGTGAACACCCTCTTGCAAATGCAATAAAGGAAAAAGCAAAAAACGAAAATGTTAATTTAAAAACCTCAACAGAATTTTCTGCTGAAATCGGCAAGGGTGTAAGTGCTACAATTGATGGTGACTTCTGGTTCTCCGGCAATTACAAATTTATGTTAGAACACGGAATTGCCGAGGGTGAATTCAAAGAAAAAAATGAAGAATTTATGAAGCAAGGCAAAACAAGTCTTGTTTTTGCAAAAAACAAAAAAGCGATTGGTATAATCGCCATTTCTGATACGGTAAAACCCGAAAGCAAACAGAGTATAGAAGCTTTGAAAAAACTTGATAAACGAGTTATAATTCTTACAGGTGACAATGCTTCTGCCGCAGAATTTGTAGCAAGTGAAGTTGGTGCTGATGAGTTCATAGCAGAGGTTTTACCTACAGATAAAGAAAGATATGTAAGAGAATTAAAAGAACAAGGCAAAAAGGTCTGTATGATTGGCGACGGAATCAATGACTCACCTGCTCTTGTAACCGCAGACGTTGGTATGGCAATTGGTGCCGGAACTGATATTGCTATTGACTCTGCCGATATTGTTCTTATGAAAAACTCTTTGCACGATGCAGTAACCGCATTTGAATTAAGTAAAAAGGTTTTAAAAAATATTAAAATGAATCTCTTTTGGGCATTCTT
>JAFSBS010000408.1 GCA_017437165.1 Clostridia bacterium | reverse complement strand
TTGAGTTTATACTTTGAATTCTTTGTTTGAACTCATCAGCTGTGAGTTTTTCGGGAATAGAATCGTTGGAACTATGTATATTCTTTTGAGAAATGCCAAACATATCTTCATTCCAACGACTATAAATTATTGCACTACTCGTAGAGGCGGAACCTGAACGGGAACCACCTTTTAAAAGTTCGTCTAATTCCAGACGACGCGAATTTTTAATGCCTATAAGGTCCATAATCAGAGTTGTTTTACCAACTTGTGTAGGTCCATATAGTATTATTTGTTTAGAATAATTTGAAGTTGAAGTATAAGAAGTGTTGAAAATTTCATTTATGGGTGATTTCTCCCAAGTTATCGTTTCATTTAACACATCTTCAAGTGTATTAGTCAAATTTCTCATCTGTAGTATTTTACTCTAATGTAACTGCATAGTTGTCATTGAATTTATTTGCGAGATATTTAATGTCCTGAATTGCATACTTTGCATTTATAAGTCTTTCTTGTGTATCACCAATATGCATTCGTTTACTATGTATATTTTGCACGTGATCAAGTAATTTCTGACTAGCATCATGGAAAAGATCAAGACATTCATTTTTTTGTTCTTCAATAGAATTCTTTAGGGCTTTTTCCCAGGCTTCCAAGATTTTCTTTTGTTCATCGACAGTGGCATTGTAAATATTGATTCCGGTTTTGGTTAACATAGCAACAACTATCGCAACTGATGCAACGCCTAGAATTGTAGATGTTGTTGAAGCAATTGCTGCAGCTTCGGTACCTTTTTTTGAAAAGGCTGTTACAATAGCGGTTATGATATCAGATTTACCATCAAGCATATCAACAAGACCAAAGGTAGTTAATAATGGATTTGGTGTTGCTAAATGAGCCGATTTTATTGCGATAGGTATGCTAGAAGCTTTAATGTTGATTTCTTTGAGTTTTTTATCTAAATCTTGTGGAGCAAATAGTGCACTGAAAAAAGTACCATAAAGTCCAATAGCGGTTGTTTCTGAAATTTCTGCGATATCAGGTGTGTAAATTTTTGACTCAACAGGTTTATTAAAATCTGTTGATACAAGGTAGTAACTTACATATTGATTCATAACGATGTTATATTCATTATTGCTGATTTGTTCTTGTTCTTCATTAGCCGGAAGGAGTGGGGTGTTGAAATTCTGAACGAGAGAATCTTTTATATTTGGCTCCATAACCTTTTTTCTTACTTCTTCAATAAAGAAACTTTTTCCATTAGAATCAATAAGACATTCAGAGCATACTTTTGAAATAGCTTGTCTATCTTCATAATTATCCTTGTAATTTTTGTTAAATAAAAGGAACTTTTTTGATTTCAAATGTTTTTTATCAATTTTTTCACTTTCGCTTGCAAATTTATCTTCAGCACGTTTTTGAGCAGTTTTTACAGCATCACTCAGCAAGTCATCTAATTCTTCTTCTTTTTTTTCAAGAGTATTTTTTAATTCCTGGTAAATAGGGCTTTCAGTTTCAGTGCTTATAGATTTTATTTCAAGTTCCTTTTCAAGAACTTCAGCACAGTAAAGCATTTCATCAACCATTGGTCTGTAATATAAATAATTACGTCTTGCAGAATCAAAATCAAGAACACCTTCAGTATTTATTACATCTGCAAATTCCTGAATCCATTTTTCATTTTCTGCATCATCTTTATATAAACCGGTAGTAACTATATTATTTTTTGAAATTGGTAATCCTGAATCTTCACAAGCTTCGATTAACGAGGTAACCATTTCTTCTTTATTTCCAATTGAAGCTGTGTCACATTTCGTTATAGCAAAAACAAGATTAGAAAGATTAAAGTTATTATTTAAGAGTATTTCTGTAAGAGTTGAGATGTCTCTGTTTGCAATTCCTGCATCATCTGTTGCAAGAATAACAGCATTAGAGAAATATAGTGCGTATTGGATAATACTGTTGTAATCCTCGTCAAAAAATCCGTCAGCATTCTTCTCAAATCCTGGTAGAAGAACAAATCCTGCATTTTCGCAAGAAAAGTAACGTTTAGGAACAAATAACTCTATATAAGCAATGCCCCTGGGACTCTTGCTTTTGGTGCGAATTTCATTGATATTTATTTCATTTACCTCTTTTTTTCCGTCTTGAAGAATAACTTCATTTGCTTTATATTCGCCTTCATTCAATTCGCTGCTTTCAGTGATGAAAACAGGTGTTCTTTCCGAACGTCCGCTACCTATAGCTAACAGATTGTCTGGTAAATTATAGAGAGTTTTTATAAGCGTACTTTTACCAGAACCCTGCATACCTGCAATTGCTATAATGTTTCTTTGATGAATATAATTTGAAACCTCGATTTTTCGGGCAAGTTTTTCTAATTTTATGGTTAAATTTCTTTCTTTTTCGTCAAAGTAAGACGCACATCGTATGAGCGAAGAAACGCATTTGTAAAGCTTTTTAAAGTCGAAAATCTCGTTTTTTACCAATTTATTCATTTTTTTACTCCTTATTTTTTTTATCTGTTTTCAATTTGTCATTCCAAGGTGGATTATATTTTGCAACATAAACTTCTTCAAGTAATTTTGTTTTTGCAGCTGCAGCAGCATCGGTGCCTACAATAAGCAGATATGTCTGAAGATTGTAGCGATTAGCAAAAATTTTTTGACCTGAGGGATGTACTCGTGCACTTCCATTTGGTCGGCAATAATCACTGAGTCTTTTTCTAAAACCACCATTGTTGTACTCAATAGCACGACCTATATACATTATTTCTCCGTTCATTTTGTGCATATAAAGACCTACATACGAACTCCATTCTCCAAGTTTTTTATTATCATACAACTCGCCAAGACAACCAATATGTTTCCAATTATACTCGTCAATGCTACTTGGCGTATTAAGTGCAGAAGATATTTTATGAACAGCTGTTTTTAACGAGGTATCAGGTGTGTTATCTGATTTATTGATAGTTTTGTCTAAAATTAGACTAATACCACTTACAACATTAGAAAAAGTATTAAGAACATTGGGTTTGGTGGTTTGTGGTATGTTTTCATTTTCAGAAAAAGTACTTTCTTTGCATTTGTCACAAATAGGGTTATCTTTGATTGATTTGTATTCTTCTGGAGATACTTGATGTCGTTCCCCACAAACTAAACAAATATATGTTCGACTACTTGCCACAAATCTCATTCCTTTCAAAGTATTAAATTAAAC
>JAFSBS010000407.1 GCA_017437165.1 Clostridia bacterium | reverse complement strand
GTCATAATTCTGTCTCTTTCCTCATCGGAATAAGCATATTCGTGCTTTTTGCCCTTAGAGAGCTTATAAAGAGGAGGCTGTGCGATATAAACATATCCGCCGTCAATAAGAGGACGCATATATCTGAAGAAGAATGTTAAAAGAAGTGTTCTGATATGAGCACCATCGACGTCGGCATCGGCCATAATTATAATTTTATCATAACGAAGTTTTTCAATATTAAAATCTTCACCAATACCGGTACCTAATGCTAAAACAACAGGAGTTAATTTTTCGTTACCTATAACCTTATCTACTCTTGCTTTTTCAACATTAAGCATTTTACCCCAAAGAGGAAGAATAGCCTGAATCATTCTGTCACGACCACTCTTTGCTGAACCACCCGCAGAGTCACCCTCTACGATGTAAAGCTCTGTTTTAGTTGAATCTTTTTCAATACAGTCAGCAAGCTTACCGGGAAGTGAGTTACTTTCAAGAACGGACTTTCTTCTTGCATTATCTCTTGCTTTTCTTGCTGCTTCTCTTGCTCTTGAAGCATCGAGTGCTTTTGAGAAGATTTCTTTTGCAACTGAAGGATTTTCTTCAAAATATGTCATCAATTTTTCATAAACACATTTTGAAACGATAGGTGTAATATCTGTGTTACCTAACTTTCCTTTTGTCTGACCTTCAAACTGTGCTTCAGTAAGTTTAACACTTATAACTGCCGTAAGACCTTCTCTTACATCTTCACCTGAAAGTTTTTTATCATTATCTTTTAAGAGATTATATTTTTTTCCATAATCATTAAATACTCTTGTAAGTGCAGTTTTAAAACCTGTTTCGTGGGTACCACCATCAATTGTACGAACATTGTTTGCGAAACTTAAAACTAATTCGTTATAACTATCATTGTACATAAGAGCAATATTTGCTTCTCTGTCACCACTTACTGCAGAAAAATGAATTGGTTCTTCATGTAGAGGTGATAAACCGCGTTTTTTAGTTTCAAAATCCACAAATGAAGAAATACCGCCTTCATAACAATAAACTTCACTTTTTTCTTCATCAAGATTTCTTTTATCTGTAAGAGAGATTGAAAGACCTGCGTTTAAGAATGCCTGTTCTCTTAATCTTCTTTCAAGAACTTCAAATTCATAAATTGTAGTTTCTGTGAAAATTTCCGGGTCTGCTTTAAATCTTATTAAAGTACCTGTTTTGTCAGTATCACCTATTATTTTAAGGTCACAAGTAGGATTACCTCTTTCAAATCTCTGATAATGAACGTGACTATCTTGTGAAACCTCAACTTCAAACCATTCTGAAAGAGCATTAACAACTGATGAACCAACGCCGTGAAGACCACCGGAAACTTTATAACCGCTACCGCCGAATTTACCACCGGCATGAAGAACTGTAAGAACAACAGTAACTGCAGGTAAACCTTGTTGCTCATTTATACCAACAGGAATACCACGACCATTGTCGCGTACAGTAATTACATCACCGGGTAAAATTTCAACTTCAATATCAGTACAAAAACCTGCTAACGCTTCATCTATTGAGTTATCGACAATTTCATATACTAAATGGTGAAGACCTTTAGGACCTGTTGAACCTATGTACATACCAGGTCTTTTTCTAACAGCTTCAAGTCCTTCAAGAACCTGAATTGCACTTGCGTCATATTTTTCAGTAACAACGGTATCAATGTTACTTTCTTCTAACACAACTGCACTTTCTAATGCTTCTTCTTTTAATTCTGCTTCGGTTTTTAAAATGTTTTCTTCCAAAACTATAACCTCCGTAATTCCGTATTTTTAAATACGATTTTTTTCTATATAAAAAAAGTTAAGTTATTATGTAGGAATCTTACTTTCAGTTCTCTTTAAAATAGTTCCTACCGAAACAGGCGAAATATGAATTTTTTTTACTTTATCTGTATTTGTTACTACAAAAGATTTTGGTAATTCAAACGGAGCAACATTATTTACATTTCCGTCTTTTTCTGCCTTGTTCAGATAATCAACTGTACTTTTCATAACAGTAGTATTTTCCATATCAAAAATTCCTATTATTTCTTCATCTATTATAACAGTATCTTGTCCGATATGAATATACATAAGTTTTTTCCTTTTTTGTATTATTTTTCTTCTTTTATTCTGCCACTTTCTATTAAGAAAGATTTACCCTTACAAAGTCTTAAAACTTGTGACGGGTCACAACAGGTTAAAAAAACTTGTCTTTCTTTAATATGATTTAAAACATAATCCTGTCTTTTTTCATCGAGTTCACTCATAACATCATCTAAAAGAGCTACAGGGTTTTCTCCTGTTATATCTTTTATAATTTCGCTTTCACCCAATTTTAAAGCTAAAGCACAAGAACGTTGTTGCCCTTGTGAACCAAAACTTCTGGCACTTATATCATCTATTTTAATTTCTAAATCATCACGATGAGGACCAACAGAAGTAGTTTTATTTATAATATCATCTTTTCTTGCTTCTTTAATTTTTTCTGTCATAAAATCATAAATATCATTTACATCAGTTTTATTTAAAAAATCAGAAACACAAAGATATTTTAATGAAAGTTTTTCTTTATTTTCAGATATTCCGGAATATATTTCTTCACTTTTTTGTGAAAGTAATTCCAAATATTTTATTCTGTCTTTTATAATAACAGACGAATATTTTGCAAGTTGTTCATCAAGTACATCAAGTACATCATAAAGTTCACTATGAAACTGAATATCCTTTAAAAGTGAATTTCTTTGTAAAACTACTTTTTTATAAGAACTCAGTGTTTTTGCATATTTTGGTTTTAACTGACAAATTGCCGTATCAAGAAATTTTCTTCTTACATCAGGCCCGTCTTTTATAAGAGAAAGGTGAGATGGAGAAAAAATAACTGCATAAAACTCTCCTATAAATTCAGCAGTACTTTTTTTCTCTACTCCATTTAAAAATGCTTTCTTTTTATCTGAAAAAAGAATTTCTGCCTTTTTTTCTCTTATTTTATCAGTATATTCAAGAGAAATTTTAGAAAACTCACTATTAAATTTAATAAATTCACTATCTTTACTGCCTCTGAAACTTTTACACCCGGTAAAAAGCCATAATGCTTCTAAAATATTTGTTTTACCCTGAGCATTCTGACCAAAAATAACATTTACTTCATCATTTGCAACAAGTGTCATTTCAGAGATATTTCTGAAATCAGAAAGTGAAACAGAATTTATTTTCATAAATTTCTCCTAAATCACTTTAAAATATCTTTTAAACTACTTTATAAATAATTCTTTCATATTCAACTTCGTCGCCTTTACGAAGTTTTTTGCCACGCATAGTACAGACTTCACCATTCACTTTTGCCATTCCATTTTGAATTTCAATTTTTGCGTGTCCACCTGTCTGTACTACACCCACATTTTTTAAAAGGTCATCAAGTCTTATAAAATCTCCTTTTAAAATAAATTCTTTTTCTTCTTTTTTTGCAATTTTTAATTTTATTTTCATATCAATACTTCCCGATTAGTTTGCAACAGGTTCATTTTTTAATC
>JAFSBS010000406.1 GCA_017437165.1 Clostridia bacterium | reverse complement strand
CGGATGCATTTGTAATGAATTTTAATGCAAAGATTTTACCATTTACTGCTTTAACCTTATACACCGTTTTTTGTCCGCCAACTTTCAGTTTTTCAATATTAGAAAATTTTGACTTCAACTCACTTATTGTCATTTGTAAATTCCTTTCTATGCATATATCTATGTATCATTTCGTTGAATTGTAATGATGCGTATGAAACTGGAAATTTTTGTTTCTGACTTTTCAGCATCACTTTAAAACTTCGATTGAAAGAAATAACGCCAATTCCATTCTCTGTGCATTTTTCTATTGTTGCTATACTACACGCATTTTTGTTAATAAGAATATATGATTCGGTCGAAAACCAGATATTCCTATTAGCTTGAACAATAGCTTCGTTCCACTTGTTGATTTTCGCTTCCACTGATATAATTTTAGAAATTCTGCAGTATTTTTTTATTGACAATTTTCTTACAGATAATTCATTTTTAGAAAGTCGAATTAAGTTGCAATCGGATAGTTTTTTTAATATTTTATGTATTTCATCAAATTCAAAACCAAGTCTTTTCGCTAACTCGCCAATATTTGCGTATCTAATGCTATTTATTTCAAACAAAACTTTTAAATCAGTATTTGTTAAATCGTACCGTTTGCTGTCCCAACAATCGTTTTTTAGTGGATAATATTCAACAATCACAATATCAGGATAACCGGAATCAAGTTGTGGCTCAATAAATAATGCTACCTTTTTGTTTTTTAATTTTTTATACTTTCGTTTTATAAACGTAACGAAATTCTTCACCATTTCATATTCATCACCAGCTGTACTTAATCTGGAAGAATACCCGATATCAGGCATAGAAGAATCAAATATGATAATTTCTGACATTGTTATACCTCTTTTTAAATTGCAAACAAACATTGGTAATAGTTAATTTGCAAGTAATTCTTTCACCCGTGATATTATCATTTTCTCAAGCATTTTCAATCTCTTATCGGGCAAGTTATATCTTGAATTTTTCTTAAATTTAAATTTAAGCAGTTTTCTTAATCCCTCGCGGTGTTTATTTGTAAGAACCTTTTTAGCAGTTCCGATGAAATCATCATACACGCAAGGAACTAATGTATCTGCATATTCTTTTAATGCTTTCTCTGATTCCAAATCATCACGACCGGTAAAGTTTAAAAGTGCATTTCCGTGGTCGAAAAGCGGTGCCGGAGCAACAATCTTATTTGTTTTATTATCAACAATGAAACCGAAGTTTCCGAAGTGTCTATCAGTATTCATAATAATTGCATCAAGAACGAGCATATCGTTTAATGCATCTACGAAAGTCTGACCAAGCTTTTCATAATATTCTTTTACTGCTTTCATACCACCAGAAGTAACAACTCTGCCTACGGGCAAAAATGAATACTCTTTTGATGTAAAAAGCTCACAAGTAGAGCAAAGTTCGCCTTTCCATTGAGAAAGACCATACTCAATTGCATCTATACCAAGTGTTTTTGCAACTTGAGCAGCATAATATTCCGAATAAGGTTCGTTACCTGTATTGGAAGCACCACTTGTACCGCCTTTATAGAGCGTAATCTTACCGTCTTTTCTTCTCCAGCACTTAGGAAGCATACCGTTAGTTGTGAACTCAGGGCAAGATGCAAGTGATGTTCTGATACTGCTGCCATATCCGGTAAACGCAATCAAAGCAAGCACCTGACTAAAACGGTTATCATACAGATTAAATTTATCATAAGTGCCTTCAAAACCTTCTTCAACTACCCAATAGCAGTCGTTAAGAGATAGACCTTTTGAAACCTTTATAATTGTCATAGGACGGTTTATATTAAGACCACACTTGCTTAAAAAGTTATGCACATATGCACGGTTTTTAGGTATCGTTCTATGTTTAAGCCATTTTGCGATTCCTTCTTCAGTCAATTCCAAATCAAGTGGGAACAAGTCTTTTTTCGCATCATTCTTCCACAATATTTTTATCTCAGGAGTATTAGTATCTTCAGTT
>JAFSBS010000405.1 GCA_017437165.1 Clostridia bacterium | reverse complement strand
TATATGCTCGGTTATATGCTTGATATGCTTCTTGATATTTTAGATAAAAACCCTGACTACAAGCATTTCCATTTGGATTCACAGACAATGCCTGTTCAGGATTACCTTGAAGTGTACCCTGAAAAGAAGGAAAAACTTCAGAAATATATAAAAGAAGGAAGAATTGCAGTTGGTCCTTGGTTCTGTCTTCCTGATGAATTCACAGTAGGTAGCGAAGCACTTATAAGAAACTTACTTTTAGGCCACAAAATCGGTAAGGAAATGGGCGGTATCAGTAAAACCGGCTACTCACCATTCGGTTGGGGACAAATTTCTCAACTTCCACAGATTTACTCAGGCTTCGGAATTAACTTCGCTTCATTCTATCGTGGTATAAATGAGTACAAAGCACCTAAATCAGAATTCTTCTGGGAAAGCCCTGACGGAACACGTATTTATGCTTCACGTCTCGCAAAAAGACCTCGTTACAATATCTGGTATGTTGTTCAGAGACCTGTTTATTTTAATCAGACTGATGAAAACAACAGAGATATGCTTTGGAACGACAACAATGGTGTATTCAAGTTTATTGACGGTGACTGGAAGTTAGACTATCAATACGCTCACCCATTCTATGAGTATCACAAAGAAAATGTAAAAGCACGTGCAGAACAAGCTATGAAAGAACAAGACAACGACTGGACAACAAATCATCGTTTCTGGTCAATAGGTCACGACTCATCTTGCCCTGACGAAAGAGAAGTTCAGTTAGTTAAAGATTTAAACGATGCACTCCCCTGTGCAAATGTATTCCACAGTACATTAAAAGAAATGGAACAAGGCATTATCGATAACTTCAAAGACGATTGTCCTGTATTAAAAGGCGAAATGCGTGACCCATATACAAAGGGTAGCGTAAGTGAGCTTTGCGGTTGGATTCTTTCTGCAAGAACTTACATAAAACAAGAAAACTTCGACACAGAAAGAAGACTTATAAACTACGCAGAGCCACTTGCAGTTTTCTCTGCTCTTTGCGGCGCACCTTATCAGCAGAACTTTATTGACCTTTCATATAACTATCTTCTTCAGAACCACGGTCATGACAGTATTGGCGCTTGTGGTAGAGACGTTGTTTACGAAGATGTTATGTCACGTTACAGACAGTCAAGAGAACTCTCTATGTGCGTTTATGAAAGAGCATTTATGGATGTTGCCGGTGACATTGACCTTTCAAAATGGGACAGAAATGATGTTGCTGTTGTTCTCTTTAACCCGGCTCCATTCAAGAGAAATGAAACAGTTAACTTAAGAGTTGAAATTCCTGCTGAATGGAAAGCAGACTCTTTCGAAATTCTTGATGATGAAAACAATGTTCTCAAATATCAGGTTATTTCTACAAATAAAGCAAATGCACAAATCATTCAGAATCCTAACGATACTGCTAACGTTCTTCACACAGAACAATATTATATTGCGGTTGAAGTTAAAAATGTTCCGGGTATGGGTTACACAACACTTAAAATCCGCCCACTTTACAATGTTCGTGCTACAACTCCTGTAACACTTGTTAAAACAACAAATGTTATGGAAAATGAATTCTTAAAGGTTTCATTTAACCACAACGGTACTTACAATGTAATTGACAAAGAAACAGGTAAAGAATATAAGAATTTAGGCTACTTCAAAGACAGTGGTGAAATCGGTAACCCTTGGCAACACATTGCTCCTGAAATTGATGAAGTATTCACAACTCTCGGCGAACAAGCAACTGTTTCTCGTATTTATGAAGGCGAATTTGAAACAAGCTACAGAATTAAAATGCGTTGGCTTCTTCCTGAAAAGAAAGCAGACGATGAAAAAACAAGAAGCGAACATAAACTTCCTGTTGATATTGAATCAATTGTTACATTAAGAAAAGGTTCAAGATATTTAGAAATTGAAACAACTATTAACAACCGTTGCGAAGACCACTACTTACAGGTTGCATTCCCAACAGGAATTAAAGCAACTCACGCAGATTCACAAGGTCAGTTTGATGTTGTTTCTAGACCAATCGCTGCTCCTGACTACTCACTTTATGACGAGCCACCAATGACAGAGCATCCAATGAATTCATTTGTAAGCATTACAGATGGCAAAAACGGTGTTGCACTTCTTAACACCGGTCTTAAAGCTTATGAAGCAGCAGACGATGAAGAAAACACAGTATTCCTTTCACTTCTTCGTGCTTACCCACTTCGTATTTGCGTTACTAAAGATATGCAGAACTACAACGATTGGGATAAAGGCTCACAATGCATTGGTAAAAACACATTCCGTTATGCATTTATGCCACATAAGGGCAACTGGGAAGAAGGCAATGTATGGCAGGAAAGCGAACGTTTTAACCTCTACCTTGCAGCAGGTCAGATTGCTCCTACTGCTCACGGTAAAAATGCTACAACTCACTCATTCATTGAATTAAAAACAGAAAACCTTAACATTTCTGCAGTTAAGAAGAGTGAAGACGGTGAGGGTTACATTGTTCGTCTCTTCAACCCATCTGATAAAACAGTTAAAAACTCAATTCGTCTTAACGGTGGTATTGCACCAATTACAGAGGTTCAATCCCCTGTAGAAAGACAAAAAGCAGAGTTCGAGTTACCACAGTATTCAGGCAAAAAGTGGTCACAGATTAAACTTGTTACACTCGAAGAGCTTGATGAAAAAGAACTCACAATGTCAAACGATGGTTTTGTTGATTTTGAAATCACAGGCAAAAAGATTCTTACATTAAAGTTTATAGGCTAAGTAAGTTGCCCCCACAACATTTCAGAAATGTTGTGGGGGCAATTGTTTTATTTTATAACTGCATATTTAAAAATCTCTTGTGCTTCTTCTTTTGTGAAGCCGTAAACACTTATCGTAGGACTTTTTCTTAAATCCTTCTTTGATTGAAATTCCAACAGATAAGTATTAAAATCCTCGGTAAATCTCGTCCAACCCCACGCAGAAAACTCATCATTTTCAGCTAAAAGATAATATTCTGAATTAGTTGCATAAGGCATAATGTGATTGAAGCAACCATAGTAAGCACAAGCTGTTGCGTAAGAATCATAAGAGTAGAAAAACTTTACTTCCGGTGGTGCTGTTTTTATTAAAGTTTTGCATACGTTTCTGTCGTAACCTAAAGCAACCTCGGTATTTACACCTAAATTCTCCAGACCTCGTTTTATAACCGACGGCAACATATGGTATGACTCATACATATCC
>JAFSBS010000404.1 GCA_017437165.1 Clostridia bacterium | reverse complement strand
TTTAATGCTGAAAGAAAATAAAAATCCGTACCATCAATAAGTGGAATTTTAGCATCCATATTATAAAACAAACTGTTTATGAAAAAATTGTAGTCAACAATTGCTCTTAATTGTTCTGGAATTATTTTAGTAGCTAAATATGCGTACTCTACAGAATCATCATTTGTTGGTAATGAATCTTGTATTGTAGTTCTCAAAAGCAACCCTGGAATTTGTTGCTCTTTTTCTAACTCATCCAGTAAATCTTCAACTAATGAACTAAAAGAATTGAATATTTCTTTTTCTTCTGTTGTCATTGTTTCTTTATCTTCTAAATCTAATTGGTCTGCTATGTTTTGAATAGCATCCACAACCTTTGAATAAGGTTCAAAATTTAATTCTGAAAACAGTATAACCTCATCTTGAATGCTGGTAGAAGGAAAATCTTCTTCACCAGCTTTTGAGATGAGTGTTCTTTTTATATAACCGTCATCTTCTAAAGTTACATACAAGCCAAATTGTTGTTCGTGAAATTCCATAGGTCTCCTTTTTGTGAAAAAGTAAACTTTTGATTTTTTTACTGTTTTCACTTTCTCATTCTTAGCACTATAATCTCTGTTAGAATTATATCACAGACAGGCGAAAAAGAAAAGCCTGTCGATACAATTGAATAAGTCTGCCAGCAGGATATGTGGACCCGAGTGGATTGAGCGATGACAACAGAAGAAATTCTGTGCCGCAGGAGAAAGGTGTGAAAGCACCCTCGAAAGAGGATCGGCAAGCCTACCACTCCCACAAAACGCGCTGTACGCCCTTGTAGTGTGAATAGAACTCTACAGGGAGCAGCGTAGGAACGATGTTGGGTGAGACAGACAAAAACGCATTCCACGAGGAAGTCATACAAACTTTCTCTTGTAGGAACGAATCGCGGAATGCACATCAAAAAACAAGGAGGTGAAAATTGCACTCGGAATTGCAGGAGAGGGTGCAAAAAATTGATACGCTTAAAACAAAGAATAGAGCGTCAAGAAATGGTCATAAAAACCAGTGAAACTATGCAGAGTTCGGTGGTTTCGACAAGTTACCCAGCTTTAGCTGGGGCAAGCAGAGCGTCCGGATATCCGGTCGCAAAATTTACGGGCGGTAGCCCGAACCCACTATGAAAGGAGAATATATATGGGTGAAAAGAGAAAGCGTGATAAGACGCTGACAATTCGACTTACTGAGTCGGAAAAAATGATGATTGAAAAGAAAGCGAGTAAGGCAAAATTGAATCTTACCGAGTACATAATTTCAGTTTCTTCAAAGAGTAAAATCTCTGTTGCTGAAGATACAAAACCATTGTTGTTGGAGTTAAAAAGAATCGGTAATAACATAAATCAGATTGCTATGAAGATAAATTCTGGCGTGGTTAGTTCATATAACTTCGATGAAGTTATCTCAATGCAACGAAAAATTTATGAGCAATTGTTGTTGCTTGTTGGTAAAAACTGATGGCAACTTTTCAATATATTAAAGAAAGTAAACAGACAATCAGTGCAATGAAAGGTGTCATAAATTACTGTGTTCAGGATAAAAAAGTTTATGATGAAGACAGCAACCGAAGACTTGTAAGCGGAGTTAATTGTGATGGCGAAAATGCTTTTACTGAATTTATGTTTACAAAAGAAAGTTACAAGAAAACTGATGGAATGAATTTCTATCAGTATGTGCAATCGTTCTCGCCAGATGAAAAAATATCTGCTGAAGACGTTCACAAAATTGGTCTTGAGTTTGCTGAAAAAGCGTGGCCAGGATATGAAGTTCTGGTTGCAACTCATAGCGATGCAGACCATCTGCATAATCATTTCGTTATCAATTCTGTAAGTTTTGAAAACGGGAAAAAACTTCGTCAACCACCAGATACTGTCAAAAAGTTGCGTGGACTTAACGATGATATTTGTAAAAGTCAAGGACTTTCTGTTCTTGAACCTTACACTAAAAGTGGTGATAAGTTATCAACAAGAGAGTATCGTGCAGCTGAAAAAGGTGATAGTTGGAAGTTCAGATTGATGTCTGAAATTGATAATGCTATGAAAAAATCTGGTAACAAAAATGATTTCTTTAAAGAAATGAATAAACAAGGTTACAAAGTTACTTGGACAAAGGAAAGAAAATATATTACTTTCACTTGTCCTGATGGAAAGAAATGTCGTGACATAAAATTACACGAAGAAAAATATTTAAAGGAGAATATGGAATATGAATTACAACTCAGAGCAATGCTCTACAACAAGAAAAAATACTATGATAGCGAATCTTGTAGAAAAGAATTCGCAGAATATACAGAACCTCAGTCAGAGTTCTATGCCTGTGATGGTTCCGATTCAGGAAAAGGATTGGGATACAATGGTGGAACTTCTGAGTATGAATACAGAACTTTATCCGAAGATAATGGAATTGTTCACCAGACTTCTGACAGCAAGAAGAATGGAAGAAATAATGAATGTCTGGTCGGAGAGTCAAGAAACAATGAACAAAGAATCATTGATGAGGATGGAAAAATTTCTGGATACTTACCTGAAGAAAACGGAAAGTACACTGGAAGAAATGAAGCGCCAAGAAATACAGGTTGGGAACAGAATCGACGAGATTACGAACGCTTCATTGGAAAAGATAGAGTGGTTAACAATGAAAGCGGACGACGCAGCAAGAATGTTAACCAGACGAAAAGTTCAAATTCAGTTAGGAATAGGAATGCTCGTGTCCTCAATAACGTCAGTACTGTCTGTTCTGCTTTGTCAACTCTTGGTGCAATAGGTGGCAAACGTAAAGATGATGAAGAGGAAGAACCTGATGTTACAATGGGCGTAATTGCAGGTCTTGCAATCGGCACAGCTTTAGCTATATATGAACACAAGAAAGAAAAAGAAAGGAACAATGAAAATGAAATTGATAAGTCAACATCTGCATACAACAATCAGTATGAAGATAAAAACAATGAAGAAAATGAAGAGTACACCGGACCAGTTATGTCTGGTATGTAAGATGAAATAAATTAAGAAAGGAACGTGATACGGTCGTGGTTTTATGCCACGCCAATTTATAAAAAAGAATACCTTACCTTGTCCTTATAATATATATGTAAACAGGGGGTGGTGCTATGAGTAAACCGATTATTACCGAGAAACTTGTTAAGAGTTCAGAAATAAAGTTGGGTAATCGTTTTATTATAGTTGAAGAATATGCCCCAAACCTCACCAGAAATGACTTCGAATTTGCAGAGATGAATATAAAAAATACTTTAGCAAAGGCTTTCGGAAATAATGAAGAATAGTCTGGACTTTACAAGCCAATTAAGGTATTGTGTGTTTGGCTTAGTGTGTCATAGAAAGGTGATTAATCTATGATAGCAATTTATGCCAGACAATCGGTAGAAAAAGAAGACAGTATTTCAATCGAATCTCAGATTGAAATGTGTGAGTATGAAGCACGTGGTGAGGAATATGTAGTATATAAGGATAAAGGTTTTAGCGGTAAAGATACCAACCGTCCCGAGTTCCAGAAAATGATGAAGGACATTAAATCGGGTAAAAAAGGTATCACAAAAGTTATAGTTTATAAGCTTGACAGAATCAGCAGAAGTATCCTTGACTTCTCAACTATGATGGATACCTTCAGTAAATTAAAAGTCGAGTTCTCTTCGGCAACCGAAAGATTTGATACAAGTACACCTATGGGTAGAGCAATGCTTAATATCTGTATTACCTTTGCTCAGCTTGAGAGAGAAACTACTCAACAACGTGTCCGTGATAACTACATAGCACGTTCACAAAAAGGTTTTTATATGGGTGGACCTGTACCAATGGGATTTAAAAGAGTTGATGTAACCATAGACGGAATTAAAACTGCAATGTATGAACAGATTCCTGAAGAGGTAGAAGTAGTTAAAAAGATCTATGAAATGTATTCTAGTGTGAATAACTCTTGTTACGATATTGCAGAAGCTGTTCGTAATATGCCAGCTTCATCAGTAAGAAAAAGAGTAGTAACACGTGCAAGAGTACAGGATTTTATCAAGAATCCCATTTATGTAAAAGCCGATATGAATATATATAATTTCTATAAATCCAAGGGTACAACAATTATAAATCCGCCTGAAGATTTTATCGGTACAAATGGTTGTTATTTATACAGAGGAGATAAAGACACAAGTAAGCAAACAGATTTATCAAATGCAGTTCTGGTTATTGCACCTCACGAAGGTTTCATTGATTCTGATTTGTGGATTGCTTGTCGTGAAAGAGCATTAGCTCAACAACAAATCAAGCGTAACCCTAAAGCGAAGAACACTTGGCTTGCAGGTCTTATTAAATGTGGTAACTGTGGCTATGCAATTGTTAAGAAAACCTATGAAGCAAAGAATGTAAGTTACTTCTTATGCTCACGGAAAATGAATGACAAATTGTGTAGTGGTGCTGGAACAATTCATTCAGATGAATTCGAAAATGCTATTTACGAAAAGATGAAAGAAAAGTTATCAGCATATAAAGAGATTGAACAAAAAGTTGATTTGCAATCTGACCACAGAATTGAAGAACTGAAATTAAGAATTGCTGAAATTGACGAAGAGATTCTTGAAATAGTCAAAGGTGTTAAAGATGCAAGTGCAACGGTTATGAAATACATAAATCAAAATGTTGAAGAATTGGAAACTGAAAAGAAACGAATAGAAGCTGATATCCAGAGATTAAGCAATAACAATTCATCGACACAAGAAAAAGTTATATGTGATTTCGAGAAGTTTAATGAGCTCTCTTTTGAACGAAAAAGAGAGATTGCAAATGCCATTATAAAGCGAATTTATGTGACAAAAGACAAACTTGAGATAATCTGGAATATTTAATAAAAAAGTCGGGCAGAACGCCGATTCTGCCCGATATATAAGGATTTATTTTTTCCAGATTGACTACACGTATCTCCAAACCTCTGATAATGCACAACCTCGCGTTCGCGTAAGAACTTAATCGGGTCACGAACATCAGGGTCATCTATGAGTCTTAAAAGATTGTCATAGGTGACTCTTGCTTTTTGCTCTGCAGCCAAATCTTCGTGAAGGTCGGCAATAACGTCGCCCTTAACTTGCATTGAGAATGCACTATAAGGCGCACCGCTTGCAGCAGTAGGGTACACGCCTGTCGTGTGGTCTGTGAAATATGCATCAAAGCCAGCCTTTTTTATCTCATCAATTGAAAGATTGCGAGTGAGTTGATACACAATCGCACCAATCATCTCTAAGTGACCAAGTTCCTCAACGCCTACAACCGAAACTAAAGTTTCCCTTTTTCTATATGAAATGGACTTTTTCGGACTCAATTTTCATCGCAAATATGTACCTGGAAATTCAGAACTGGACGAGCCTATAAAACCAATTTCTGTTACTGTAAAAGTGATTTACGGAGAACTGAAACTGCCGGAAATAAAGGCTTCTTGCGAGAGTGAAGAAAAATAAATTTAAAATGAAACCAAGCGAATCTGATAAACAAAAATATCAGGTTCGCTTATTTTTTTCGTGAATGACATAAAAAATTGCATTGTATCATCAGCGATGAGATAATGATGATATAATTAGAGAATAAATAGGGCATTGAAATAATATGTGTGAATGTTAAGTTTTTAGGGTGGGATAAAGAATAAATTTAGGTTGCGGATTTTTCTATGGTGTGATAGAATAATATAAATTGAGATGATTAGTTTGAAAGGATAATAGTGATGTCAGAGAATCAAAATATTGAATACAAAGAATCCTGGCGCGATGAATATTTGAAGTGGATTTGTGGTTTTGCCAATGCACAAGGTGGTAAAATATATATTGGTAAAGACGATAGAGGTAAAACTTGTGGATTAGCTAATAGTAAGAAACTTATGGAAGATATTCCTAATAAGATTCGAAATACACTTGGCATAGTTGTAGATGTTAATTTGCATACGGCTGATTTAAGTGAGTATATTGAAATTATTGTAGAGCCACAACCATATCCGATTTCTTATTATGGTGAGTACCATTATAGAAGTGGTGCAACGAAACAACAGTTAACGGGTCAACAGCTCAATCAGTTTTTATTAAAGAAAACAGGTCTTACATGGGATAGTGTACCGATTTCGAATATACCTATTGAGAAGATTCGAAATGATGCATTCGATATTTTCAAAGAACAGTCAGTAAAAAACGGGAGAATGTCAAAAGAAAACGTTGATATTGATAATATTGAAATTTTAGATAGTTTGAATTTAATTGACGAAAATAACGAACTGAAGAGAGCTGGTGTGTTACTGTTTCACCATACACCAGAAAAATGGGTTCCAGGTTCATTTATAAAAATAGCATATTTTTCAAGTGAATCTGAAATTGATTATCAAGATGAAATTCATGGTTCATTACTTTCTCAACCAGATAAGATTATGGACTTGATTTTTACCAAATACCTGAAGGCGAAAATTTCCTATGATGGTATAACAAGAGTTGAAAATTATCCATTCCCAAAACCAGCGGTAAGAGAAGCGGTTTTAAATGCAATAGCACATAAGAATTATGCTACGTTAGTTCCGATTCAGATTCGTGTTTATAATGATAAATTGGTTGTTTCTAATGATTGTGTTTTTCCAGAAGATTGGACAGTGGAAGATTTAATGAAACAACACAAATCTCGCCCATACAACCCATTGATTGCGAACGCTTTTTACAGAGCTGGTTTTATTGAATCGTGGGGGCGTGGAATACAAAAAATCAAAGAAAGTTGTTCCGTTAATAATTGCGAAGAACCAGTTTACCAAGTAACTAAAAATGATTTTACTATTATTTTTGAATCTGTAGTCAAAAATAATGGTGATTCGCTCATTTTGAACGAAGGTTCGCTCATTTTGAGCGAAGTTCACTCAAAAATTGATGATGTTCCAAACGAAAAACTTTCTGATAATGAGAAGAAACGTTTAAAGTTAGTAATTGATGAATTGGTTAGCATTGGTTTTGTAAATGGTTCAATTGCGGCAGAGATAATCGGTGTTTCTGCGCCTACAGCAAGAAGATTGCTTTCAAAATCAGAAAAGTTAGATATTTTGAAGTCTGAAGGAAGTACAGGTAATAAGAAGTATTTTTTGAATAATTGAAAATGCAAGGTGATTAACTATGACCGAACTTGAAACAATGCAACATGCAAAGAATTATACAGATAAATTAGCAAACGGAATTGACCCGCTTACAGAAGAAGTTATAAAAGACGATTCTGTTATAAATAATGTCCGTATCAGTCGTTGCCTTTTCTATGTTTCTAATGTTCTTCAGGATGTAATAAATAATGGTGGCGTTGTTGGTAAAACTATAAAACCACAGAAAATATCATTTTCAATTACAGAAGAGCAATGTGCAAAGATTCTTGTAACACATGAACCTGTCGGTGTTTCAATTATTTCTAAAAGAATAGGCGAAGTGTTAGCCGGAAATGTTAAAACACTTCCGGCTACATATATTTCAAATTGGCTTGTTGATAACGGATATTTAACCGAAAATATTTATAGCAACAAAAAATATAAAGTAACAACACCTAAAGGCGAACAGCTCGGAATTGTCACAGTAGATAGTGTATCCCGTGAAGGTGTTCCATATAAAAAGAATGTCTATGATATAAACGCTCAAAAATTCATAATAGAAAACTTAAATAAAATAGCGGCAGATATTACTGCGAAACAGATATAAAACTATGACCACAGATTACCAGAAACTTTTAGAAAAATATCTTCGCCTGAAAGAAGAAAGCGAGCAATTAAAAACAGTTCTTGCTGAACACAATATTTCTATTGAATCAACAACTTCGAAGTTATCACCAGTAACGCCCCAAAATGTTGTAACGGTCAATAATTCAAGTTCTGCTGATGACAAACTCAATTTATATATGTCTTTGTTCATTGGTAGAACTGATGTTTATGCAAAGCGCTGGGTGAGTAGAAAAAACGGCAAGACTGGATATTCGCCAGTTTGTAAAAACGAATGGGATGAAAAACGGATTGATTATTTTTTTCGTTGTGTTATAATTACCTATAATTGGAGATGATTTTATGAGTAATAAAAAGAAGGTATTTATTATAATCTCTGTGTTGTTTATTGCTATACTATGTATACTGGGAGTATTGCATACAAAAAACAACTATAACGATTATATAACAGGGGTTAATTCTTGCATCAACCAAAAATCTTATTCTAACTACAAACCTACTTGTATCTTCGAAGGAGAAAACAATAATATCGTAAAAATAACCGTCGAGCCACTTTTTAATAACTGTGACTATGTTACTCAAAAAGAGATTATTTGTGATTTAACCAAAGAAATTAATAAATTATATACGGAATATAATTCTTCTCCTTTGTTGAAAAAGTCTATTGATAGTACTGTTTATATATTGGCTGATACGGATATTTATTATTGCGAACTCTCAAACGAAGGCGACTGCGGTATTCTAAAGAATGAAAAACCTTACAATGAATTAGATTATTTACACGAAAGATTAACACTCAAAGTTTCAGCAGATGAAAATTTAACAAAATATATTTATGGGATTTCTGATATTGAAATATTAGAAAAATTAATTGATATCAAGGATGTTGAAGAATGTAAAAAAGAAATATTATACACTATTGCAAAAATTTTTATTGAAGACAATGATTCTTCCGCAAAAAATATTTTAATATCATTAAAAAATTATAAAGATTCGGAAATTCTTCTTAATGAATGGAATTATAATCATGAATTTGATGGTACTTGGTATGGTTCCAATGGTCTTTTGGGTGAGTATAGAATTTCCCATGAATGGATAATTAACGGAAGTAGTTGTTATAACATTTATACAGAAGATAATACTAAGAATGGTATTAACGAACGATATTGTTTACGAAAAAATGATGCTTTATATGTTTTTGAATCAAAAGAATATTCAAGTGAATTATCTAATGCACTTTATGTATTTGAATATTCAAATGGTGAAATTACATATAAATATTATTATGATATTTATACAATTTGTTTAGAAAAAATTAGTGGTGATGTAAAGTTACCCGAAACATCCTACATTCCTGACCCGTCTATCGGCATGACTGCCTCTGAAGTAAAAAACAGTACATGGGGAAGTCCTAAAAAAATCAATAAAAACACCTATTCTTGGGGAGTACGAGAACAATGGGTGTATGGAGATGGTAGATACATATACTTAGAAGATGGTGTGGTAACTTCGATATCAACATCAGAGTAAAAGTTGTTT
>JAFSBS010000403.1 GCA_017437165.1 Clostridia bacterium | reverse complement strand
GATGTTCGTGCTTACGAACAATTGTTGTATCCTCTTGTATCAAGAGATGTTCCTTTTACATTTGTTTTTGGTAACCACGATGTTGAAAGAGAAAACTTTACAGCAGAGCAACAATTAGCCGAGTATCAGAAATACCCGGGTTGTCTTGCTTTTGATGCGGACCCTGCGCTTCACGGTTGCGCAAATCACAATCTTTTAATTTATTCAAGCAAGGGGAACGATATTGCTTTCAATCTCTGGATGTTTGACTCCGGTACATCACTTCACGATGCAAATGGTCAATGGCTTGGTTACGATTGGGTAAGAGCAGACCAGATTGAATGGTACAGCAATACCCGAGATGCTATTACAGCGGCAAACGGTGGTAAGGTTGTTCCTTCAATTGCATTCCAGCACATTATTCCAAAAGAAGCAGTTGAAGTTCTTTTCTATGAAACAGATATTTCTATGGGTGAACTTACATACAACTTCAACGATGGCGGAATTTATTCATACATTCCTAAAATTGATAAATTTGATGGCTATATTTTTGAAAAGAGTTGCCCGGGTAACGGTTCAGACGGTCAATGGGATGCAATGATTCAGGGCGGTGACGTTCTTGCAGTTGTTGTAGGTCACGACCATGTTAACAGTTTCGTGGCGGATATCAATGGTATTGACCTTGTTCAGACACCGGGTGCTACATATCACTCATACTATAATAAAATGCTTCAGGGTGCAAGAATTATTGAACTTGATGAAGGTGACCTTGACAGTTATCATACTTATGAATTAACTTCAAGTTTCCTTGCAACACAGAGTGACTCAACTATAACAGACAGTGATTCAAGAAGTGAAGCAAGTTACTCAATTTCAAATATTATGCTTCCTATATTTGATATGTTTATGGAGTTTTTAAGAGATTTCTTTAAAATTTTTTCGGGTTCAATAGGTGAAGTCGTTCCACCGGAGGTTAGCGGACCGGTAGTTGAATAATATAATGGTTAAATAAAAGTCCTGTCATTCATTCGAATGACAGGACTTTCTCTAATATCTAACACCTAATCTTCTATCAAGAACGCAACCTGCTTATACACCGGGCTTTGCTTAATAGCTAAAAGTTCCGGTGAGTTAGGAGGAAAAGCAGAGAGCATTGTTTTTAATTGCTCTGCCATTTGGAGAAGTTCAGGTGCTGCATTTTTTATTTGTTCCTGTTTTTTCTTTTCTTCCTGTTCTTGCAAATCTGCAATAAGAAATTCGATGATTTCTTTTGCCTGTGGAACTTTCTGCAAAGCAGTTCTTAAAGTTTTAATGTATTCTAAAGGGTTTTCGTCTTTAAGTTTATCTGCTTTTACTAAATACCAGGCGAAAGTGTGAGTAGCGGGAAGGCAAAAAACAATGTTTTCATTTTCAAGAATTATATTGCTATAACATTGTGATAAAAATGTATTCGCTATATTATCATAAATGTTTAATACAAGATTTGTGATTTCGTTATTACCAACACTTGTAAACAACAGTTTAGTTAATAAATTGAAAGCAAAAATAATTTTGGGAAAGTCGTTAAGTTTATCGGGGTTGCAATAATTATTTATGAGGGATTCTTTTTT